>JBBSPH010000293.1:0-3390 GCA_038258985.1 Flavobacteriales bacterium | reverse complement strand
AGCGTTACCCCTTTGGTGTCACTGGAATTGGGTAAATTTTCAAATCTTGCCTGTAACCGCATGATACTTTGCTGGTTCAGGGAAAGGTTTTTTTCTTGGCGTAGCTCGATTCTATCGCTTTTACCATCTGTGGCAATTAAAATCATCTTATTCTCTTGAATGAAGAAAAAACTTTCGTCACAAAAGGTTTCAGCATTTTTATATTCTCGTTTGGTGTTGCCATCGTCGGTATATCGCTGTAGTTTGGAATCCTTGAGCGCTGTAGTAAACGCAGCAACATCACCTGGTTTAATGGAGCAATCAGGATCTGATTTCTTATTACTTGCTTTCGTGACTGGCAGGATAAAAGAAGACTCTAGCTGCTCCTGCGCTTGTTTATCAGTTTTAGTTTGCGCACCTATAGTAGATGTGCAACTGGAAATGAATATGCATCCCGTAAAAAAGAGGGCGCCCTTAAAGGTCATATAGTTAGGCATGAGTATAAAATTTCAGTTTTGGAAATTCTTAGGTGTACCCTTAGAAATTTCTATCTAAATCTAATCAAACCTATAGAAATAATCTGAAAAGAATCCCTTATAGTTTTAGCCGTTCTTTGGCAATATGTGCCGCTGACAATTTTTACTTTTCGGAAAATTAAAGAGCTTTATGAATTACCAGATTACGATAGACGATTTTGATTCCATTGATGAGATTGCAGGAAAATGGAACCACGATGATTATATCCATTTATTGGAGTTGTTGGAATTTGGTGACCCAGGCGATGCGACAGACCAAGATTTGAAAGAGTTATTGTACCTCGCCATATCTGAATATGAGCCACAAGAAGCGGCAGATATTGTGTTGCGCTACCGCTTTGGTGATCAACTAAATGATGGACAGTACGAGCAAATCTCCAACGATATGTTGAAGGAAAATGTGGCCGAACATTACTCCGACATTTCTTTTCACAAGGTTTTGTTTGATGTAAACGAGTTTTTATACAAAGCCTATAACGGCAAGTTTCCACATGCAAAAGCGAGTGTTATCCAGTTTACTGCCATACCGTCCACCGCAGATTCTTCTCCTCTTGATAAAGCTGCCGCCTTACGACTATTGAGCACTGGCCTTGATTCACACACGATTCTCAACCGGCTTTTCAAGGAGCAATTGAGTGGGAATGAAGAATTTCCCGAGGCAAACGATATTGCCTGGTACTTTAAGACCACCAGTGAAAATTCCTATGAATTGATCACCAGTGACTATTGGATAAGCAGTGAAGAACTAGTTGCTCGCGAGTTTGAATCTTCACTTCCCGAATTGGAATAACCCATTGCTTGCAGCTGGACTTATTGAGTTTACCAGCCATATACCTAGCGTAGGTATAGTTGGAATTCCGCTTTCGCGAAAGCGGAACAACCCTTATCTTTAAAACAAAAACACATGCGCATATTTACAATAGCATTACTTGCAAGCGGTATAGCAGCCGCCCAAATCCCTACAGAGAATCAACAGGACATTTACAAAATCGTTGAGGACGTAAGCGCAGAACGCATAGAAAGCGATGTTCGAACCCTGGCGGGCTTTGGAACTAGAAATACCTTCTCTGATACGATCAGTGATACTCGAGGAATAGGCGCTGCTAGACGATGGATAAAAGCAGAATTTGACAAAATAAGTGCAGATTGTGGTGGTTGTCTAGAAGTATTCTATCAAAAGGATTTTGTAACTAAAGATATGGGAAGCCGTATCCCAAAAGACACTTGGGTCGTGAACGTAGTCGCCGTTCAACGCGGTACTACCCAACCCAACAATTTTGTAATGATGAGTGGCGACATCGACTCCCGCAACAGTGATGGGTCGGACTTTACCAAGGATGCTCCTGGAGCAAATGATAATGCAAGTGGTATGGCTGGAACTATCGAGGCTGCCCGCGTATTGAGTAAACGATCATTCAAGAATTCCATCGTTTATGTGGGCCTGAGTGGGGAGGAACAAGGACTCTTCGGTGGCAAGGGATTAGCTGAATATGCCAAGGAAAAGAAATGGAATGTCATAGGGTTCCTAAACAATGACATGATAGGAAATATTGAAGGAGTAGATGGTGTGATTGACAACAGGGAATTCCGCATATTCTCTGAACCAACCGATCCCACAGAAACAGAAAAAGAAAGAGGAGCGAGACGTTTTTATGGCGGTGAGGTTGATGGTATATCCAGACAATTGGCTAGGTACATTTATAAAAGCGTGAATGATTATATGCCAGAAATGCACCCCATGATGGTGTATCGATTGGATCGTTTTGGCCGTGGTGGACACCACAGACCATTTAATGATCTGGGATTTGCAGGTGTGCGTATTATGGAAGCGCATGAAAACTATACCCAACAACATCAAGATATAAGAACGGAAGATGGCATCGCTTATGGTGATGTGGTGGAGCACGTCAATTTTCCCTATGCTAGAAAGCTAACCGCAGTCAATGCTATCAACCTTGCCCAACTAGCGTGGGCTCCTACCCAACCGCAAGGAGTGAAAATTGGTGGGATAGTTGAAGCTGACGTAAAGCTCGCCTGGGAGAGTGTTCCTGGCGCGGCTGGATATAAAATCTACTGGCGTGATACAACGAGTCCAACCTGGGATCATTCCAGATATGTTGGTAATGTAAATGAGTTTACACTAAAAGGCATAGTGATAGACAATTCATTCTTCGGCGTTGCTGCCGTTGGAAAAGATGGGATCGAAAGTATCGTTTCTTTTCCATCCGGAACTATGAGGTAGTCCATTAAAGGTTCTAGAAAAAAAAATACCCATTATTGGGTATTTTTTTTGTCCTAAATTGAGGGATATTTGAAAATCAACCAATCAACCAAATGAGCAGAGACAATACACCACGCGAACCCAGAATATGTAGCATCACAAAAGCAAAGAGTTATGAACCCATTTGCCTTTATGAAAACGTGGAAGGATTCCAGATTTTTGCATTCGTAGAATGGAAGAATGATACCACAGTTAGAAAGATCGTATTTAGTCAATTGGCTGGTAGTCAACAAGTGGGTAAAGTACGATTCACCAGAAAAAAAACGCTAGAAATCAAATTGGTAAAAGGTGCTAAATCTTTTAAGGTATTTAAACTTAAAAAGAAATTAGTGAAAGGTGAAAAATACCAGGTGATTATTGATTTTAATGAAAAACAAGAAGTGGTAGAACCTTATGGAAATGGAAGTGTTATTGTAAGAGAGGCGCCGTAACTTATGCGATGCCTTCTTCTATTGGTGCTTATTTTCGCAATCAGTTATGATGTAACTGGTCAATTATCTGCGCTGGAACTTGTAGAATCCCATCATAAGTTGGTTGATTATAAAAAAGCTAGATCTTCTTTATTGAAAATTGATACCACAGGATTTTCTCATT
>JBBSPH010000292.1:0-3395 GCA_038258985.1 Flavobacteriales bacterium | reverse complement strand
GGCGCTAGATGGTTCATGATTTCCTGCCGTGCCGCAAAAGCGCCCACCGGCAAACCACCGCCGATTACCTTACCATAAGTGACAATGTCTGCACGTACGCCAGTCGTTTCCTGTGCACCACCGCGAGCAAGCCTAAAACCGCTCATGACCTCATCAAACACAAACAGAGCTCCATGTGCATCACATAATTCACGTATACCCTCTAAAAAACCATCCTGCGGAACAATGCAGCCCATATTTCCCGCTATGGGTTCTATAATCACACAGGCAATCTGTTCTTTATTAAGTTCAAATATTTCCTTGACCTGCACCAGATTATTATAGTCTGCCAGCAGAGTATCTTTTGCGGTACCAGCTGTTACACCGGGACTATTAGGGCTGCCGAAGGTGACCGCACCACTACCCGCCTGAATCAGGAAAGAGTCGCTATGGCCATGGTAGCATCCCGCAAACTTGATGATTTTATCGCGGCCAGTAAATCCGCGGGCTAGTCTTACTGCGCTCATACAGGCTTCCGTCCCGCTGTTTACCATGCGCACCTGATCGATATTGGGTGCCATGGAAACAACCAGCTTTGCAATTTGGGTTTCAATTTCAGTTGGCATGCCGTAAGAGGTTCCTTTTTTTGTGGCTTCAATAACTGCATCCACCACAGGTTCAAAGGCATGACCTAGAATCATGGGCCCCCAGGAAGCGATGTAGTCGATCAACTGGTTTCCATCCTCTGTATGTAAATAGGCACCCTTGGCACTCTTCACAAAAACGGGATCACCACCCACAGCGTTGAACGCACGAACGGGTGAGTTGACCCCACCGGGAATATATTCCCGCGCTTCATTAAACAATGCGCTGCTTCTCTTATAGGTAAAAGACATGAATTATTTTTTTGAGTCGGGAGCGATTACCAGCATTTTTCCTATACTAATAGTGTTGTCCGACAAATTATTGAGCCGCTTGATTTGATCAACCGTTGTATTGTGCTTCTGGGCAATGTTATAGAGCGTATCACCTTTCACGACTGTATATTCTATGTGGTCGCCTGTCGTTTTAGGTGAACTGCGTCGTGCAGTTGGCCTCCCCAAAACCTGTGCATCGTATTTGGCTAGATCGTAGCGCTCAATAAGACTGATCAATTTTTCTGGGTATCTCCTATCCGTCGCATATCCAGCTGCTCGTAGGCCTTTTGCCCATGCTTCATAATCATCCTCGTCTAACTTAAATAGATCCTTGTATCTGGATCGTTCTACCAGAAACAGGGAATGATCCCTGTAGGAATACGATGCGTCCTTGTATTTTCTAAAACATTCCTGATCTGCATCATCGTCGTGATAAATCTTGTCGCCGTTCCAACCAGTGTGGCATTTTACACCAAAGTGGTTATTAGCCTCCATCGCAAGCCTTCCCTTTCCTGAACCGCTTTCAAGAATTCCCTGCGCCAGTGTAATGCTGGCTGGGATTTTATAGAGTTGCATTTCTTTCATGGCGTCTGCCGCAAAAGCATCAATATAGGAAACCACGTTATCCGTATAGGTAGGAGTGACCGTTCTAGTTTCCTTTTCCGGTGTCTCGATGGTGGGAATACGTTCGGTATTAATCGTGGGTTTTCTGACCGTTTTAGTCGTTTTATTGGTCTTTTTTCTGGTAGCTACCTTTTTCTTGGAATCACAGGAAACCAGCAGTGCTGCTGTAAGGAAAAGGATTAGGAAACCTTTACATGTCATTTTCATACTCAATTTGTGCTCGTCCTTTTTTAATAAGCGTTTGGTTGTATCCCGCGATGCCCTGTAGACCTCCCGTATGGACTGCTAAAATACGAGTTTTGTCGGCAAATGCACCGCTACGCACCAGTTCTTCTATGCCATAAAACATCTTTCCCGTGTAAATGGGATCGAGTGGTATTCCGCTTTCGCGAAAGCGAACATTCAAATAATCAATAAGCACATCAGTAGATCGTGCATAGCCGCCAAATCTGTCCTCTGAAACTAACGCAAAATCTTTACGAATGGTGTACTTCTCAATTTCCGGACGTAAAAATTCTCCCTTCAACGCAGAAAAAACAATCACCTTTTGATGTACCGCCGCGCTGTTTATTATTCCTGCTGCTGTCCCACCGGTGCCACCAGCGACACATATGTAATCATAAATTTCACGATCTATCGCAGTCAAAATTTCTTGGGTTCCCTTAACGGCAAGCGCATTGGTACCACCTTCAGGTATTTCATAAAACTCGCCGTATGTATTTCTCAAACTATCGGTAAAAGCGGCTGAATCCTTGCAACAGTAATCTTCCCTGCTTACAAAATGCAACCTCATCCCATGTGTGGCAGCAATTTGCAGCGTTTTATTTGTAGCAAGAGTTTGTTGAACATCAACGCCCAACTCCTCGCCACGGATTATCCCGATCGAATGCAAACCTATTAAGTGACAGGCTGCGGCCGTCGCCGCAATGTGATTTGAATAGGCTCCGCCATAAGTCAACACTGTATCGTGACGAGCGCTGGTAGCCTGAATAAGATTGTATTTTAATTTACGCAACTTATTTCCAGATACCTGTGGATGCAAGAGGTCCTCACGTTTAATGTCTATCCTAATTCCAGAATTTATAAACGTTCTAAAATGTTGTTTTACCACTGATGCTGTCTGGAACAAAGATGCTATACTATTTTCCATAGTAGTTCAAAAAGCTCCAGAATCGCCTCTTTTTGAGGTACACCATATTTTTTTCTTCCTTGTACGCTTCTCGTTCAAAAACAATATTGCGGTAGGCGGTGCGGTGGTCGTGAAAACAACGGAAAAAAAGGTATTCCATGAAATACCATATATAAAATGGTACGATGAGTAGCTCCAATTGTTGCCTTAAATGAATGCGTTCATGATTGATCAAGATTGCGTCGGACTTTAAAGTTCGGTTCTGAATACATATAAATGGAAACAGAGTAATCCCTACAATCTCTAAGCGGCCTAAAACTGGTAAAATTAAAAGCATGGACAAATATCGTGATTAAAAAATTTGAACGGGACACTGCAGTTTGTCGGTTAAGACTGTTGTTTACACTATTTTATTAGTTTTCTGTAAAACAGCTATTTAGTTAGTAAAATTTTCTATAAATTGGATTTATACACTTTTAATCGATAAATACTACATTTAATCTTAGGTAATCAATAAGTTTACAATCATTTTCAATTTATATGAAACTAAAGTTACTTTTCACATTTTTGACATTTTCCTTTATCTCTTTCGGCCAAGTTGGAATTGGGACTACCACTCCCGATCCTGCTACCCTGCTACACGTAGATGATGGCACTGGTAAAAAGGGAATTCTAATCCCAAGAGTGAGTATAGCCAATTTGAATAACATTGCTCCATTAGCGACTACGCCCCAAAAGGGAACCTT
>JBBSPH010000291.1:0-3397 GCA_038258985.1 Flavobacteriales bacterium | reverse complement strand
CGCTTTCGCGAAAGCGAACTTCCCTCAATTCATCCAGCAACAGAGGTAAAAATCGCTCATGAGCGGTGTTGCCTGCCGCTATCAACGCCGCAGTTTTCAACTCTGGATCGACATCATTAAAATAGCGCAGGATAAAACGGTGCCGGTTTTCACCTTTTGCATAACCTATAGCCTTGACCAATTCAATGATCTCCTCTTTTCTGAAGCTGTCCTCATTGCGGTCCAACTCGTCCAGGAAGAGATTGATCCTTAGGTCTAGGTTGTACTTTGCAGCAAGTTTTGGGTTATCCTCCGTTTCTTGTGCGAGACATAACAGGGCGGCGCTAGAAATGTAGTCACTCTCATGGTCTAGATAGTTTTCAAAAAATTGTTTTGGAAACTGGGTATCCTGAGCCATCAGGTATTGCATGGCGGTCAATACGACCTCATCATTTTCTATGTAGATCATGTCATGGACATCAGGAACGGGATGGCCACGGTCTAGGTGTTTGAGTTGGCGAATAGCTTCCGCCTGTACTTTTGGATTATGGTGCTGCAGTAGTTTGATTACAGGAGCTTTTAAGGAACGGTGTGCCATCTCTTGAACGCGCTCCAGCATTTTGAGAACATCAGGTGCGCCGCCAGTTTCAAAAATGACGCGCATATTATTGCGTATCAAAGAATTGGAACGTTTGTCGATCTTGATATGCTCCTTAGAAATAATCTGTTCTTTAAAGGTGCCAAAGTAGGCGTCCCGTACCCGATTGATCATCAACACCCACACCACTACTAACGCAAGAATCAGTAAGGTGATGAAGACCGGCGACAAGTCGAAAGCGCGTACGATAAAAATTAGTATCAAACCAGCAAGTCCAGTGGCAATGCTATCTACTACAACATCGATAAACGTTTTAGTCTTGTTTTTAACGTCACTAGGGATGGGTAAAGCGAGTAATTCTACCGCGCTCTTATGTAATGATTGTTTCAAACTCCCATCCAGCCCTTTCAAGACAATAACAATCCATAGCTCGGGATAGATCAATAAGCCAATACAGCAGAATACGATCCCTATCGGTAGGGCAGCTAACCCACCACTTACACCGCGTCTAGCAAGAATATGCCTCGTTAGGAAAAGTTGTATGACTAGCGATACAATGTTGAATGTTGAAAACCAAAACCCAAAAAAGGAAGCTAACTCCTGTGAATCGGGAATGTTTCTTGAACTCAAATAGCTAAACTGATAGTCCACCAGCTTTGCGACTAATACACCTATCCCAATCACGGCTGCCAGCGAGGTAAGGTGTCTAGACTTGAAGATCAATTTGATACTGCTCTCGCTGGAAACTGTGGCTCGTTCTTTACGCTTAAAGGAACTGAGTTTATCTACCCGATTGCGCCAGATGGCGTTCATGACAAATATGCATCCCATGATCATGAATCCAGCCGCAATCAAAAGTGCGCCATTCCCCACATGCTCTGCAAGCAAAGAGGTTAGATAACCACCAAAAATTCCACCGGCAATTCCACCTGCACCTATAAATCCAAACAGTCTTTTAGCTTCCCTTACATTAAAGACAACGTTTGCCATTACCCAGAATTGACTCGTGGCAAGCAATGCAAATAAGGCGACGATGGTGTAAAATGTATAGGCGAGAATAGCGTTGAAGAAACCCATCGCAACTAGCACACCCATGATTACAAATATGAAGGTGAAGACGATTAGGGTGGACCTTATCAGCGACTTCAATTTAAATCGCTCCAGCGATTTATTGTAGAGTAGAGATCCAGCTACCGCTGCGATAGCAATGATTACAAATGCCTCTGCAAGTGCATCTGCACCTAATTCTGATAAAAAAAGTGCGTTGACCGTGGGTTTTACCACGAGCAACGCACTTATAATCAAAAATATGTATAACTGCATGAGCAGTGAGATAGAAAGCTCACCACTCCTAATATCAAATATTTTACGTATCCTGTCGGACAACCATTCCATCACTATCATCTAAATCAGTAGGCAAGGTAATTGATTTACGTAGCGCAAGTTCTGCTGGTTGCACTAAACTTCTTATAATTTGTTCACCAGCTGGGTCTTCAATCAGCGCCACTAAAATGTATTTGCGGCCGTCGTCTCCCCAGACTAAAATGGAGTCCGAATGCCAGTTTTTCCATGAACCGCTTTTTCTGAACAAACGAGCTTTAGGAGCGATACGATCAAGCGTATTTACAAACTTGTGGTGTAGGGAAGGATTTTCCATAATGTCTAGCATTTCCTTACTGCGTTGCTTGTTGATCAATTGACCAGTGGCAAGTTGGTAATAAAATTTGGCTACTGCATCTGTTGTTGCGGCATGGCTTAAACCCTTGATAGGTTCTGGGTTTCTCTTTCCTTGAGCAGCATAACGCTTGCCAACCCATAATCCACCTATTCCATCCTTGTCATAAAAAGGATTTGTAGGGTCGCACATTACATCCTCGATTTTCTGGAAACCTACACGGTCAATCATCCTTGTAGAGGCGGCATTGTTTGATTTTGAAATCATCAACCACATATCCTCACGTACGGTAGGAGTATCTTTTAAAGTACCTTTTTCAATGGCATCCATTGCGGCATATAGAACAGCTATTTTGGGAAGGCTCGCCGCATACATCATATTATTACCATTAACACTGGCATATTTGATGGATTCTGCATCGTTAAGGTCAACTAGACTAACGGACATGCGTTTTTGCTGGATCAACGTTCTCCAGTTGGGATTTGCCATCAATTGGGCACGGAGGTTGAGTTGTAGTGTGGTGTTTTGAAAGGTCTTAACTTCTTTGGTAGGGATGGCTAAGTTGAGTAGAGCATCATCATCTGCAGCCGTTGCGTTAAGGGAAACGCTGACAAATAGGAACATCAATAGAATACGGTTCAACATAAGTAGTTTTTAGGTGTCTTTTTGATTCGTGCAATAAGTTTCATAGACCGTGCCGAAGCTATTTAATGTAAAAGGATTAACATGTTAAAAATCAACATTTAACACTATTTCATTATTAAAATCTTAACGATCATTCCTTTAAACGATTCAACCTTACTTTTGTTGCACATGAGTGGCATTTATATCCATATTCCTTTTTGCAGGCAAGCTTGCCATTATTGTGATTTTCATTTCGTAACCTCCATGAAGCACAAGAATCGAATGGTAGCGGCGATTTGTAATGAATTACGCTTTCGCGAAAGCGAGGCTAAAAACAGCCAAATTGCTACTATCTATTTTGGTGGAGGAACTCCCAGCGTTCTCGATAGCACCACGATCGATGAAATTATTCATGTTGTATATGATAATTATGACGTGATCGACGATCCCGAGATCACTCTGGAGGCAAATCCGGATGATTTGACGCCACAAAAAATTGAGGAACTCGCAAAAACCAAAAT
>JBBSPH010000290.1:0-3401 GCA_038258985.1 Flavobacteriales bacterium | reverse complement strand
TCTGATTTCCTTTTATTAACCATACTATGTGAAGACATATCATTGATACAATTGGTATCACGATTAGATCATTCGCATAACTAAAGAAAAATGGATGAGCCGCATAATTTGCAAATTTCATCAATTGGACTGCTATATAGACAAAAAGGCAAACACCTGTAATAAGGTGTAGCGTTTTTAATGGCAGCCTTTTTATCATGTTGCTAGTAATGCAATGAGCCATGCAAGGAACATTCCAACCGCCATGACTACCGTCCACATAGAATGTGCTACTTTATAAGAGATGCGTACGGCAGAAAATCGACTATTTTCCCATCTCTCGGCAAAAGTTGGTTTTGGTTTAGTGGTATCACGTTTATTCATCGAAAGATTGGTCGCCTCTTGATTTTCAGCTATATCCTTTACCGGTTTTGTTGCATTAGATTTAACTTTCTGATTTTCGTTTTCCGTTGACATGATGTCTATTTTAAGAATTCGGTTGTTGAATTATTGCCTCCAATTAATTTCTAACCATTGTATTTATTCACAACCACCGTCTTGATATTTACAAATTCCCGTATACCAAATCTGGATAATTCCCGTCCATAACCAGATATTCCAGTTCCTCCGAAGGGCAGGTTGGGGTGACTGGAAACCTTTTCATTGATAAATACCGCACCGTCCTTAAAATGTTTTTCCAGTTTTTCCATGTGTACCGTGTTTTCAGAAAAGAGACTTACACCTAGACCAAATGGTGAGAGGTTTACCAATTCAATAGCTTCTTCCTCGGTTTTGAATGTAGTTACGGCAAGTAATGGGCCGAAGGTTTCTTCCTTAAATGCGGGCATTTCCCTGGTCACTCCTGTTAAAATAGTGGGTTCAAAATAGGCTTCCTTGCGCTTCCCGCCTAGATGTAATCTCGCTCCCATTTTAAGGGATTTGTTCATTGTTTCTTCCAGCTCTTCGGCGAGATCTGCACGGGCCATAACCCCTATGTAGGTATCTTCCAGCAATGGATCTCCAGACTTGAGCTCGCTCACCTTTTTTGTCAGTTTGCTCAAAAACAGCTCAGCAACATCCTCATGAATGATCAATCGTTTCCCGGCAATGCAACTCTGCCCGGTATTCTGATATCGTGCGCTCAGACAAGTATCAACGGCGCTATCTATGTCCACATCAGGAAAAACAACCAATGCGTTGCTCCCGCCTAACTCTAAAACTGTTTTTTTGATTTCGCCACCAGCAATCGAGGCAACGGAACTACCAGCTGGTTTTGACCCAGTTAAAGTAACTGCCTTGATTATTGGATTTTTAATGACATTTTCTATCGGATCACTGCCTATCGTTAAGTTTTTAAGGCAGCCATCGGGAAAGCCAGCTTCTTGGAACAGTTCCTCCAGCATCTGGGCGCAACCCATTACACTGCTGGAATGCTTTAAAACTCCCGTATTACCTGCCATCAAGGCTGGTACAATAAATCGCATCACTTGCCAGAATGGATAGTTCCACGGCATAACAGCCAGCACAACTCCTATGGGTTCATAATTCACATAAGATTTATAATAATCTGTTTCAAAGCTTTCTGTTGCGAGAAAACCAGCTGCATTGTCGGCATAATAGTCACAGAGCCAGGCGCATTTTTCCACCTCGGCCTTTCCTTGTGAGATGGGTTTACCCATTTCTAGGGCCATTTGTCGGGCATATTTGGTAGGATCCTGACGCAAGGTGATCCCTACTTTTTTGATCAAATCAGCACGCAATTCCATGCTTGTTTTGCGCCATTCTTTTTGGACGACATCCGCTATGTTTAACTTGTCGGTGATGGCATCGGCAGTATCTTCTTGATAGGATTGTAGTTGGTGGCCAGTAAACGGATTTATGGTAGTGATCATCTTTTTATTTTAAAAATACGGCGGTGAGTGCAGCGTGCAGCAAGCCTTTGCAATGGTTTAACTAATGTAGCTTGTTGATAAGGTTGTGGAGAACCTACGCTTTCGCGAAAGCGAAAAAACCACCATCTGCCCTATTTTTAAGAAACTTCACACATGGAAAATAGAGACGAATACCTTGTGGCGCTGCGCCCAGATCTACCGAATGCAAAAGTCAACGATTCCATGAGCGCTGATGAGCAATTCCAGAACAGAACATTGCGACCGGTGGCAAAATTGCAGCACGATCTACTCGTGGCCGTATTTCACAATTATATTAAAAAGCATAAAAACGTTTTTTATGGCTTGAATATCGTTCGACGTACCGATTACATTGAAAACGCGGTCAATCGCGACCAGAAATTTAGGAATAGCCTCAAGGGAATTATTATGGGCATGTTCACGATTACCGAGTATAATTTCTACATCTCTAATTCCAGCGCGCTCAACAAACGGATGATGAACATCGTGCGGGAACGGTTGATAAGTAACATCCAATTGTTTGAGCGTCCTGCCATAGACTTATAAGTTACTGCTAAATTTTTGCCCTGCTATTGATGAGCGTTTTTAACGCGTGTATATTTGGCGTTTAAAACTGAGCTATGAAAGATCTGAAACTGGCCGCCGTGGCTGCCTGCAAAAAGGAAATAAAGGAACGCATTGCTGTACACCAGGGCAAGATTGATGAGATCAATGAGAGTATTGAGTCCAATGAAACTAAGGCTGGCTATGACAATGATGATAGCCAGGGAGAATTACTGGGCGATTTTGAGCGATACGCACAGTTGCGCGAGGAACATGAAGATATGCTCATCGCTTTCAATAATACAGACTTTCATGGCGGTAAAACCACCGTGCAGGAAGGTGCTATCGTCACGGTAGATGAAATGGTCGTATTGATAAGCGTCCCAATGGGTGAGTTGAATATGTTGGAAGACTTGAAAAAGGTCTATGCGATATCTAGCGAGGCACCCATTTATAAAGCTATGAAAGGTTTGAAAGAAGGTGAATCCTTCACTTTTAATGACAAGCAGCAGAAAATTATTGCGGTTTATTAAACGAGTCTTGATTATAGAAATATACCCTGCTTTTAGCAGGGTTTTTTGTTTACATAGCCCAGAACTCTAGCAGCAAGGGTGACTTGAATTTATATAAAAACCGCAATTTTTGATTACCGTTTGAAATAGTTGTAGGTTCTACTACTGCCTAGAAAATCTGGCTGCAAATAACCCGAAGATTTATTCACAAAACCAGATATTTGTTGATAAGTATCTAAGGAGGTCAGTATTATTAAAAATATCTTTGCTCGTGATATTTACGTCCCATTTGTGGACATAAATTAGTAATTTATACTGGAAAGATGAGCTAGTCGCTGCTTTACAGTTCATTTTAAAATTGACCAATGAAGTTTATAGTTTCAAGTTCCTATCTTCAAAAAAACCTACAGTTGCTGGGAGGTGTTATTAATAACAATAACACCTTACCTATTCTGGA
>JBBSPH010000289.1:0-3418 GCA_038258985.1 Flavobacteriales bacterium | reverse complement strand
TTTGCGCTACAAACTATCAACGAGCTCAACTTACAAAATCGCATACCGTCGGAAGCAATTGCCAGATTCCTCAAGGATCAGGTCATGGAACTATACAACGCACCCAACGTCAAGGGTTGGGAAGGTGGTACTAGTTGGCTAACATCTGCCACCTATGTACAGCGCAATCAGGTGGCGGGCTGGTTGACCACGGGACAAAAGATCTACAATCGCAATCAAATGGACAAATCTAAGGATCCACAACTTCCCGACCTTAAGATTCCTGAAGATCTCAAAACTAATAAAGAGGTTATAGCATTTTTATTGGATAACACACTTTCCATCACCACGCCCGCCATACAGACAGATCTGGAAGAAATATTAAAATACGATTTTATGCCACACGCGCCGGGATCTGAATTAGGGATTCTGCGCGCCTACAATTACATCATCACCACTCCTGAATATCAGGTCATTTAATAGGTATCGCTATGAATAGAAGGAACTTTTTGACCTTGAGTGCAACCGCCACTAGCGGTGCTATGATTCTGCCAAGCTTTTTAAGCGCAGCTGCAAACAGAACGCTATCTGGACAAACAGGAAACTCCCTCGTTTTCCTTCAACTGGATGGAGGCAATGATGGTTTGAATACCTATGTGCCTTTTGCAGATCCACTCTACCGGGAATTCCGTCCCAATATAGGTTTTAGTGCAGATGATGTCATCAATAAAAATAAGGGAATGGGCTTCCATCCGGCGCTCAAAGCAATGGCGGCAATCCAGCAAGAGGGAAACCTATCCGTGCTTCAGAATGTGGGTTATCCAGAACCCGTTAAATCCCACTTCCGGAGTCAGGAAATCTGGCAGACGGGCAGTGCCTCTAACCAATACCTTCAGACCGGCTGGTTGGGTCGCTATCTGGATATTCAATGTGACGATATCCTGCCCACCGCAGCCATGAACGTTGATCGCATCGACAACCTCGCGTTAAAGGGTCTGGAACCCAATAACATCACAGTGCGCGATGTCAACAAATTCAGGACAAAACTGGAGACTAACTATGAGCTCTCTGGCCATCCCTCGCTCGATTTTGCCCGCACCATCGCACAGGGAACCCTTGATGGCAGCAGAGAAATACAGCAGGCGCTGAAAAATGCAGGAGTTGAGGCCGACTATCCCAAGTCTGGTCTGGGCGTGCAGCTCAAATGGATTGCACAACTCATCAAGGGCGAGCTCAATTCCAAGATCTACTACACATCCCTCAACGGTTTTGACACGCATAACAACCAGCTAGGTACCCACCAGCGCAAACTAGCGGAATTGGATGGAGCCGTCGGTTCCTTTTATGCCGACATCAAGGCAGCAGGGTTGCTTGATCGCATTACCCTGGTCGTTTTTTCGGAATTTGGCCGTCGGGTCAAGGACAATGGCAGCGGTACCGACCACGGGACGGCGGCACCCATGTTTATAATTGGAGGCAACAACCGTGGTCGCATATTGGGCAAAAATCCAGATCTGGCAAACCTTAATGATGGTGATTTGATCCACGACATCGATTTCCGCAGTGTTTATGCGGCATTGCTCAAGGACAAGCTAGATTTTGATCCATCGCTTATCGGTATAAAAAATACAGGTTATGCAGGAATCTTTTAAAAAGTCCGCTTTCGCGAAAGCGAACTAAAATACCATATCATTACAATGAAAAAAAGTAGTAAATGCCTGCTCGAGCGCAGTCGAGAGCTATCTCTAAGCAACGGAAATTCTTCTGGCAATAGAGGTCTCAACTCGGCTCTACCCAGCATGGTAATAGGTTCGGATTGACCTACTTTTACACCACAAATTAAAACCCTTTTGGCCAAAAACGATCCCTACGCAGCATTGCGTTACCGCGAGTTCAACATCTTTTTAATGATGCGGTTTCTACTGGTATTCGGTTGGTCCATGCAATTTATCGTGATCGAGTGGGAAGTGTATTCATTAACTAAAAACCCGCTGTCACTGGCGGTAATAGGTTTGATGGAATTTGTGCCGGCATTTGGAATGGCATTGTTTGCAGGTCACATCGTGGACCAGCGGGAAAAGTGCAACCTACTGGCAATTGCCATTGCTGCGTTTTCCTTGATCAGCTTAGGGTTGTTTTTGTTGACATGGCCAGAAATTACTGGTAATTGGTCCACAAATTCTGTATTGTATTGTGTTTATGGATTGGTATTTTTTGGAGGTATCGTACGCTCTTTTTTTGGACCTATTCTGTTTTCACTAATAGCGCTCATCGTTCCCAAAAAAGTATATCCCAACGCAGCAACGTGGAGCAGTTCGACCTGGCAAATGGCGAGTGTAATTGGGCTGGCATTTTCTGGGTTTGCCATCAGTTGGTTTGGCGTGCACTGGTCATTGTGCATTGTATTTGGGTTTGTGGTGCTGGCATTTATAACTGTGTTGCAGATCTCCAAAAAACCCATCATGAATACAAAAATCAAGGAGCCGATTAAGGAAAGCCTGAAGGAGGGCTTGACATTTGTTTTCAAAACCAAGGCAATTTTAGGCGCTCTAACGCTAGACATGGTTTCTGTACTCTTCGGTGGAGCGGTCATTTTGCTTCCCATATTTGCACAAGATATTTTGAAAGTAGGTGCAGAAGGTTTCGGCGTATTGCGCGCTGCGCCATCAGTGGGCGCGATACTTACAATGATTGCTACGGCCTACATTCCCATCAGTAAAAATGCGGGAATTAAATTACTGGTAGCCATATTTGGTTTTGGGATTTGTATCATCGCATTTGGATTATCCACGATTTTCTGGGTTTCTCTAATGGCCTTATTCTTCAGCGGCGTGACGGATGGTGTTTCTATGGTTATACGGCAAACCATCTTACAACTTAAAACTCCTGACCACATGCGCGGTCGCGTGGCGAGCGTTAATTCCATGTTTGTAGGTTCTTCCAATGAATTGGGCGCTTTTGAAAGCGGAGTCACTGCAAAATTGATGGGAACTGTCACAGCAGTTGTCTTTGGAGGCACAATGACATTGATTACCGTGATCACGACTGGTATCGTTTCACCAACGTTTAGAAAACTGGATTTGACAAAGGATTTTGAAGATAACGATAAAGAAGAATAGAAGTACGCTTTCGCGAACGTGGGAAATAGATCATTATTAAACTTATGCCAGCCGGTTCGAGCGACAGTCGAGAACGAGCGATTTGATAAACGATTAACTTCATTTTAAAACCATATCTCGACTTTCGCTCGATACTGGTTTACTAGCTTTTTCCTTTTTCAAGTTCGGCTTCAAATTCAAGTTCAAGTTCGTTTGAGAATTTTATCTTAGCATTCCTAAAATCCCACCACTTTGACAAACGACGGAACTGACGATAAAAGACTGTTTTACTGGATGCCTATGCCCTTATTTTTAGAGGCTATTATGCGCTGATTAAAAAT
>JBBSPH010000288.1:0-3422 GCA_038258985.1 Flavobacteriales bacterium | reverse complement strand
TCCATAACACTCAGGACAATCGCTAGACACTTGTTGAGCGGCATTCCCGGTAGTTGTAAATCTTCCTGTAAGCGTTTTCTTAATCGTGGTATCGCTTTCGCGAAAGCGGACATTTTAAAAAATTTTGTCTGGTTTCTCAAGATATTCCATAAATCATGGTAGCGGTACACCTTGCGCCCCTTGTCATCGCGTCCCACGGATTGCAAGTGTCCGTTTGCAACGGCAGATATGCGCACATCCTGCCAACCTGGCGGTATCACAAGCGCCTTAATGCGTTTGAGCTGTTCTTTGTTCTTGAGCGTTTCCTTGTTGTTGATCTTATAGGTAAAACCGCGGCCATGCTTTTTACGATGTATCGTAAGGTGCTCATCTTGAATATAAACGAGGTCTGCGAGGTGGGCAGCCATTTCTGGTTCAGAAAGCGCTTCCCTTATCTGTTCTGGTGTTAATGTCATGACCTAAAAATAGATAAGTAGGAAAAATAGGACGCTTAAGAAAACGCCAATTATTCGAGGGATAAAGAAATCGTTCCCTCGAATCGATAAGCGCCAATTAATCAGGATATTAGTATTATGAGAATCAGCCTTTCAATTGAGCTTCAAACAGTTCGGAGAAATAATATTTAATTTTTTGCTTGACTTCATCGAGATCTACCTCACGCTTTAGCTCTGCAGCAAGAGAAGTAACGGCCTTATCCTGTATACCGCAGGGAATAATATGGTCAAAATATCCTAGATCCGTATTCACATTGAAAGCAAAGCCGTGCATGGTTACCCAGCGACTAGCCCGCACACCCAGAGCACATATTTTGCGTGCAAACGGAGTGCCCACATCCAGCCAGACACCGGTCTCGCCGGGACTGCGCTCTCCCTTGAGTTGATAATCTGCTAGGATCTTGATAAAGATCTCTTCTAAAAACCGCAAGTATTTGTGAATGTCAGTAAAAAAGTTTTCTAGATCCAGTATAGGGTACCCAGTGATTTGGCCTGGCCCGTGGTAGGTGATATCGCCACCGCGATTGATTTTATAATAAGTGGCCCCAATTTTCTTTAATAGATCTGCATTTGCAAGTAGGTGTTGTTCATCACCACTTTTACCTAACGTATAAACATGGTCATGCTCCACCAATAGCAAGTAATTGTCCGTCTCCAGACCAGCGTTTTCCCTCCTATTTTTGATTTTAGTATCCAGAATATTTTTGAATAGCTGCTCTTGATACTCCCATGTTTCCTTATAATCCTTGCGTGCAAGATCTTGAAATATGACTGCTTTATTCATGTAGCAAAGGTAGTTTTTACCTACTATTTATACGTTTCATAGAGCAAGGGAATATGAGCATACCATTTAAATCTATTGAACACGCTTGACTTGGGCTTGTCGAATTCAAATAGCTCATGGGTCGCCATTGCATGCTTTATTTCCAGAAGCTAGTCTAGGGAAACCCTTGCGATAATGTATTTTTGCACACATTTTATTTATCTATGAAATTTAAAGACGAGATCGCCCGCAGACGAACCTTTGGGATAATTTCCCACCCAGATGCCGGAAAGACAACCCTTACCGAAAAATTGCTGCTTTATGGAGGCGCGATCCAGGAGGCTGGTGCCGTCAAATCCAACAAAATCAAAAAAGGCGCTGCGAGTGACTTTATGGAAATTGAGCGCCAGCGTGGAATCTCTGTTGCTACATCTGTGCTTGCTTTTGAATATGATGGTAAAAAGATCAACATTCTAGATACTCCTGGACACAAAGATTTTGCGGAAGATACCTTTCGAACACTTACCGCAGTAGACAGTGTGATTGTGGTCATAGATGTGGCCAAGGGTGTTGAGGAGCAAACGGAGAAACTGGTAGAGGTGTGCCGCATGCGCAAGATCCCGATTATTGTTTTTATCAATAAGATGGACCGCGAGGGTAAGGATGCCTTTGATCTAATGGATGAAATTGAACAGAAATTGAACCTGAGGGTTACACCATTAAGTTTTCCCATAGGTATGGGATACGACTTAAAAGGAATCTATAACCTACAGAAAAAAAATGTGAACCTGTTTACGGGAGATAGCGTCAAGGAACGCAAAAAATTGATTGCTATCAATGACCTTGCCGATCCAAAACTTGATGAATTGGTAGGTTCCAAAGCTGCCGATACCCTGCGAGAGGAAATTGAACTGGTGGAAGGTATCTATCCAGATTTTAATCGGGACGAATACTTAAACAGTGAATTGCAACCTATATTTTTCGGGAGCGCGCTGCATAATTTTGGGGTAAAAGAACTCCTGGACGGCTTCATCGAGATAGCACCGGCACCACGTTCCAAGAAGGCTGAAGAACGCCTTGTAGAACCAGACGAAAAGGACTTTAGTGGTTTTGTATTCAAGATTCATGCAAACATGGACCCGCGCCACCGTGACCGCCTTGCGTTTATAAAAGTGGTAAGTGGTGTTTTTGAAAGAAATACAGCCTACAAACATGTGCGGCTGGACAAAAACCTTAAATTTTCAAGCCCTAACGCATTTTTTGCAGAGAAGAAAGAGATCGTGGATGAATCCTTCCCTGGGGATATTGTTGGTTTACACGACACCGGTAATTTTAAGATAGGTGATACACTGACCTCTGGGGAAGACTTGCATTACAAGGGAATACCTTCCTTTTCTCCAGAACATTTCCGGTACATCAATAATGCGGACCCGATGAAGTCCAAGCAGCTTGCAAAGGGTATCGACCAACTTATGGATGAAGGCGTCGCCCAGCTGTTTACACTAGAGCTTAATGGCAGAAAAGTGATAGGTACTGTAGGTGCACTACAATTTGAAGTTATACAATACCGTCTGGAGCATGAGTATGGTGCTACCTGTTCCTATGAAAACCTCAACGTCCATAAAGCGTGTTGGATCGATACTGCAAACGTGCAATCGGATGAGTTTCTGGATTTTAAACGCGTCAAGGCAAAATTCCTAGCACATGATAAGCGAGGCCAATTGGTGTTCTTTGCTGACTCCTCCTTTTCATTGCAGATGACACAGCAAAAATACCCTAGCATCAAATTCCATTTTGTTAGTGAGTTTGACCGCATCAATGGATAATCAATAGACCTGTAGATCAACGCGCTACAAAACTTTGAGGATTCAATACTCAGTTTAACCCTATCAAGATAGATATAAAAAAGGCTTCCATAATGGAAGCCTTTTTGATGTATAAAATTTTGGTTAGTAGTTTTGATGATGGTATTTCGCTTTCGCGAAAGCGAAACATCTTCTACTCACAGTCTGTATATTCATCCAATCCTGAAACGATAAATTCAGACCTACGGTTCAATTGATGTTGGGCTGGCGTACAGTTGACGCCATTTGAACATTCATTCACCAACTGGCGTTCTCCATAACCCTTAGCGGTGATCCTGTTGGCAGGAATACCTTTGCCTA
>JBBSPH010000287.1:0-3446 GCA_038258985.1 Flavobacteriales bacterium | reverse complement strand
GACTGTTCTAAAATTTTGAATGATTTCTTCAACATTAAAAGGAGGTTGAATTAAGAAGTTTATTTCTAGGATTTAATTTACGCTAAAAGTAGAGTTGCTTGTGGTGGAGAAATTTCAATACCCTAATCTCATCATTTATTATTCTGTAATGAATACCGTAAGAAAAAACGTGAAGATGTATTATTCTAATGTCTCGGTATCTTACCTGATTTTAAAATGGGTCTAATTCCAATTCTCTTACTGTATCTCTGATATCCGCCTGTAGTCTATCGGCAATTTTATCATTAGAAATTGCTATGTGAAAATAATCTAGCGCTTCTTTTATATTGGATTTTGCCTCATCGGTAAAGTCTATCGAGAACCTCAATATCTTTTGAATAATTCTTTCTGCACATTTTCCCAAGAAGTATAATTCAATTCTCCAGCTTCATCCCTTCGAATCATCTCATCCATCATAACCTTGTATTCATCAGAAAATTCTCTGTTCTCGGCTCTTCCCCGCAGCACCTCTTCTATATAAAGGGACAATTCTTTCCCACTATCCCTTGCCTGTGAAGAAAGAATGCGGAAAGTCTCTCTATCCAGTAAGACTTCTTGTATGATTTTATCTTGAACTATGATCCAACCCTTTTATTAAAGATACGAATAATATCAGTTGGCTAATTCCACCGACTTTTATCATCCCAGTCGTCCTTTTCTTCTTCCTCTTGCTCCTTAGATTTTGTGTTGAAACTAAACTTAGACAAATCCTTGTTTTTATAGCGCACCACGATAAAGGCCGGCATCAATATCAAAAAAATAAAAAGCGTTGAGAATCCTATCAATTTATTTCCCAGAACAGAATCGCCACTATCAATGACATAAAAACCTAGCCCAATAACGGCTAGGGTAATCAAAACTAGAATTCCTATGATTTTAGTGCCGTTCAAGTTGTGCTTAGTTTAGAGTTTAAAGTTCAAAGCTCGCTTTCGCGAAAGCGGTATGCGGTATGCGGTAAAACAAATTAGAAATTAGGGCTTAGGCTTAGGCCTAAGCCTAGGCCTAAGCAAAATTATTTTTTTGATTTCATTATTCGGTATTCTGTATTCAATATTCAATATCCATAAACTCAGAACTAGACAGTTACCTTCAAACTCAACTCTTTCAACTGCGCATCATCAATCGTTGACGGTGCATCAATCATCACATCGCGACCATTGTTGTTTTTAGGGAACGCAATAAAATCACGTATGGTTTCCTGACCACCCAGGATAGCAACAAGTCTATCAAACCCAAAAGCCAGTCCCGCATGCGGTGGCGCTCCATACTCAAAAGCATCCATCAAGAAACCGAATTGCGCTCTGGCTTCATCTGGAGTGAATCCTAAATGGTCAAACATCAACGCCTGTAATTTCTTGTCAAAAATCCGCACAGAACCGCCACCTATCTCGTTGCCGTTCATGACAAGATCGTATGCATTAGCATGTACATTTCCTGGATCAGTCGTTAGTTTTTCGATATCCTCTGGTTTAGGCGATGTAAAGGGATGGTGCATTGCATGGTAGCGGTTTGTATCCTCGTCCCATTCCAATAATGGGAAATCAACTACCCATAACGGTGCAAAAACTTCTGGATTTCGTAATCCTAACCGCTCTGCTAGCTCCATTCTCAAGGCACTCAACTGGCCACGGGTTTTATCTGCTGGTCCTGAAAGTACGCAGATCAAATCTCCTGCTTTAGCGCCTGTAGCTTCTGCCCATTTTGCCAGATCTTCTTGATTATAGAATTTATCGACGCTAGATTTGTAACTGCCGTCATCGTTGCATTTGACGTACACCATTCCCATTGCGCCTACTTGCGGTCGTTTGACCCAGTCAATCAACGCGTCAATTTCCTTGCGGGTCATGCTGCCGCCTCCTGGGACTGCGATTCCTACTACAATTTCTGCTTCATTAAAGATTTTGAAGTCTCCCGCTTTCGCGAAAGCGGAAACGTCTCCAAATTCCATCCCAAATCGAATATCTGGTTTATCGTTGCCGTATTTGTGCATGGCTTCCTGATAAGTCATGCGAGGAAAAGCCGCAAGATCCACATTCTTCACTTTTTTAAGTAAGTGGCGCGTCATTTCTTCAAAAATATTGAGAACATCTTCCTGCTCCACAAACGACATCTCGCAGTCAATCTGTGTAAATTCTGGCTGGCGATCTGCTCGTAAATCCTCATCACGGAAGCATTTCACGATCTGGAAATACTTATCCATACCGCCTACCATCAACAATTGTTTAAACGTTTGCGGCGATTGTGGCAAGGCATAAAACTGGCCTTCATTCATGCGAGATGGTACAACAAAATCGCGCGCACCTTCTGGTGTTGACTTAATCAATACAGGCGTTTCTACCTCGATAAAATCCTTGCCAGCCAAGAAATTGCGCACTTCCATCGCAACCTTAGAGCGGAAGATTAAATTCTCACGCACTGGATTGCGCCGTATATCCAGGTAGCGGTATTTCATGCGCAGCTCCTCACCTCCATCCGTTTTATCCTCAATGGTAAACGGTGGCGTTTTTGAGGCGCTCAAAACGGTCAACTCGCTCACTAAAATCTCCACATCGCCCGTCAACATCTTGTCGTTTTTGGACTCCCGTTCAATCACGGTCCCCTTGACCTGGATCACGAACTCACGTCCCAATTGCTGGGCTTGCTCCATCAACTGCTTACTGCTGCGCTCCTCATCAAAGATCAATTGCGTGATGCCGTAACGATCTCGCAGGTCTATCCAGACCATAAAACCTTTGTCTCTAGATTTTTGAACCCAGCCGGCAAGGGTGACTTCGCTATTGATATCGCTGGCACGCAAGCTGCCACAATCGTGTGATCTATACATATTTAAATGGTGTAATAAACGTGCAAAAATAAGCCGATTCTTCTGACTGCAAGGTTAATTGTGCACAGTATTCACCACATAATTGCGATAAAACGATTAATTGCCAGAACTTTCGATTTATATAGATTACTGTTTTTCAGTAATTTACATTCTTAATGTAAATTTAAGGTTACCTAAATGTGTATTTATTGTTGTTTTATGTGTAGATTCGTACAACAAAAAAGGCAACACTATGAAAAATATAATGATTTTAGGAGTAATGATGCTAGGCATCTTTACCTATGCGCAAGAAGTGAAGCCGAAATTTGACCAGTTGAAAGACGGGACAATTGAGGCCACCTACTTCCACGAAAATGGACAGGTTGCTCAGACTGGCTTTTTCCTTAATGAAAAAAGACATGGTGAGTGGACCAGTTATGACATTACGGGTAACAAAACCGCGCAGGCAGCATATGACAGTGATAAAAAAGTAGGTAAATGGTTTATATGGAGCGGCGAGAAATTGACTGAAGTTGATTATCGCAACAACCAGATTGCCGCGGTAAACACTTGGGTAAATAAAAATCCTGTGGCGAGTAATAGG
>JBBSPH010000286.1:0-3449 GCA_038258985.1 Flavobacteriales bacterium | reverse complement strand
TTCAATCAAATGATCCCGTTAACCTGTTTCAAGCTATAGCGTCGCGCTGAGTTTATCGAAGTGTCGAGAAAAGGTTTTATCAGGTTTTAAATTTTTGGTTCCGATCCGCTCGTTCTCGACTGCCGCTCGAACCGGCTGGGTCTGTGGAAGTGAACCGCTCGTTCTCGACTGCCGCTCGAACCGGCTTGATCTGTGGAAGCGATCCGCTCGTTCTCGACTACCGCTCGAACCGGCTGAATTTCTTTTAATCCCGACTCCCAAAAATGGCGCTACCTATGCGTACCATCGTGCTTCCTTCTTCCAGTGCAATCTCATAATCCCCAGTCATGCCCATGGATAAATCGGTAAAATCGTGACGATTGTCGAGAAGACTTTCTTTCTTTATCTCATCAAAAAGCTTTTTAAGTGTTTTAAATTCTTTTCGCACCTGTTCTTGATCATCTGTAAAAGTGGCCATTCCCATGAGTCCTTTGATCTGTATGTTTTCCAGTTTTTTGAATGTGTCCGATGCCAGAAGTTCCAACAATTCTGCGCGGTCAAACCCAAATTTGCTTTCTTCCTCAGCGATGTGTATTTGTAACAGACAGTCTATAATTCGGTCGTTATTTTTGGCCTGTTTATCAACTTCTTTGGCGAGCCTTGGAGAATCCACACTATGGATCAAGTGCACGTAGGGCGCCATGTATTTCACCTTATTGCGCTGCGTGTGACCTATCATGTGCCAGTGAATGTCCTTGGGTAGGGTTTCCCATTTTTCGGTCATTTCCTGGATCTTGTTCTCGCCAAAATGCCGCTGGCCCGCATCATAAGCGGCTTGCAGGTCTTCATTTATTTTAGTTTTACTCACGGCAACTAGTGTTGCGGTGGGTTGTACGCTTTCGCGAAAGCGAACTATATTAGAAGCTATTTCACTCATTTTCAAATTCGTATATAATGAATCCGCTGGGTAATTTTGGG
The DNA here is from genome assembly GCA_038258985.1 of Flavobacteriales bacterium. Classification (GTDB taxonomy): domain Bacteria; phylum Bacteroidota; class Bacteroidia; order Flavobacteriales; family Flavobacteriaceae; genus Nonlabens. The sequence goes on along the minus strand of JBBSPH010000286.1, from coordinate 2,492 downwards.
CGGATGTAGGTACTCTTGGGTGGCATTTTGAGGCCTGCGTCGGCAATAGATTTGAGTTGCTGTACCGTTGCGGGAAACATTCCAAAACCAACGCTAAATTCTCCTTTGTCAATCTTACTCTTCATGTGTAGCAGGTCGGACTTGCCATAACTGTACGCGATGCGGTTGTCATGTCTTAAATCTTTTATGCCTAGCATGGGTTTTAAAATCAGGTCATATAGCATTTGGGTATCAAGGTCATCAAGGGCAGTTTCCATTAAATGGATGTCCTTGCGCAGGTAAAGGCTGTAAAAATCACCATCCAAATACATGGAAAAGTGGTGCTTTTTTGACGGCTTGTAGATTTCTAAACCACGATTTTGTATCCTGAAATAGTGGTCCAACTGCATCAAAAAGGCTTCTTTGGATAGGCCATTCAAATCAGTAACCAGCCGATTGTATTCAAATATATTGAGCTGGCTTTCTGCAATTAAAAAGCTCATGAAGTGATTGTAGCTCTCGTGTTTACTACCCATTTCTTGCGAAAGCAGATGTGAGCTAGCACTGCGGTGATGCCCGTCTGCTATGTAGATTTCCGATAATTGTTCAAATCTGTTTTCTATCTGATCACATAGCGTTTGGTCTGTCACAGCCCATATTTTATGCCTGGTGGTATCTGTAGTAACAAAATCATACACTGGTAAGGATCGTTTAATGCCAGCAATAAGTTCATTGATACCCAGATCGTCTTGATAGGTGAGCAGCACAGGCTCTGCATTGAATCCAGCTATCTTTAAAAAATCCTTGAATAAAATCTCCCGCTTGCGCAAGGTATCTTCATGCTTCTTAATTTTATCGTTGGTGTAGTCTTCAACACTGGTACTAGCGATGATCCCTGTGTAGGAGTGCAGTGGATCTGTGTTTTCATATACGTAGAATGCAGCGGTCTCTTCCTGCATCAGGTAGCCTTCTTCCTTGAACTCCAAAAACCTATTGCGAACGAGGTTAAATCGTTCCTCGCCGGTAATCTCATGGCTAAAACGATATCCTGGATTCAAAATCTGCAAGAAACTGAACGGATTGTATTTCAACTGCATTTCCAGTTCTTCCACGCCATAATCCTGATAGCTGCGCGATATCAAATGTGCAGCCTTATCGGGCGTGGCGCGGGTAGCTTTGAATGGTTTTACGGAGGGCATTTTGTTAGTTAAGAGTTATGAGTTCAGAGTTCGGAAGGCTTGTAAAGAATGAGTTGAGATTTTAGTGGGCTGAAAATGAAATAAAGAAACAAGAAGTAGGTTGGAACCTGGTTTTATTTTAGTTTCTAGTCTCTAGTCTCTAGTCTCTAGCCTCTAGCCTCTTGTTTTTTGTCTCCTTAAGCAGAAAAGCTTTTTGAAACCTTTTCTGCTTTCTTGGATTCGGTATAATCGTAAAAACCTTCACCAGATTTGATTCCTTTTTTACCCGCCATAACCATATTTACCAACAATGGGCATGGTGCATATTTATCCTTTTTGAAGCCATCGTACATTACGTTGAGGATGGATAAGCAAACGTCAAGGCCTATAAAGTCTGCCAATTGTAGCGGTCCCATCGGGTGTGCCATTCCAAGTTTCATTACCGTATCAATCTCTTCTACGCCAGCGACACCGTTGTAGAGCGTTTCAATAGCCTCATTAATCATGGGCATAAGAATGCGATTAGCAACAAAACCCGGGTAATCATTCACTTCAGTTGGCGTTTTGCCCAACTCTTCAGAAAGCTTCATGATAGTTTTTGTGACGGCATCACTAGTAGAATAGCCTCTAATAATCTCTACCAGTTTCATGATAGGTACAGGATTCATGAAGTGCATTCCTATCACCTTATCTGGTCGCGCTGTAACGGCAGCGATTTGGGTAATGGAAATTGAGGAGGTGTTTGTCGCGAGAATACACGATGCGGGTGCTACCTCGTCCATTTGTTTAAAAATCTTGAGTTTAAGATCTAGATTTTCGGTAGCAGCTTCCACGATTAAATCGGCATTTTTTACACCTTCAGAGATTGCGGTGAAACTTTGAATGTTGCCTAATGTGGTGGACTTATCAGCTTCACTGATTTTCTCGCGAGCGATCATTCGATCTAGATTTTTACCTATGGTATCTAGTCCGCGATCAATGGCTTCTTGAGAGATATCCACTAGGGAGACTTTAAATCCTGATTGTGCAAATGTATGTGCGATCCCGTTACCCATGGTACCGGCGCCTATAATGGTGATGTTTTTCATTGGTAAGTATTAAGTATTTAGTACAAAGTATTTAGTATAAAGTATTAAGTGGTGGCTTCGGCTCCGCTCAGCCACCGTGACACTACGGTTGTTGCTTCGGCTCCGCTCAGCCACCGTGACGCTGCGGTTGTTGCTTCGGCTCCGCTCAGCCACCGTGACGCTGCGGTTGTTGCTTCGGCTCCGCTCAGCCACCGTGACGCTGCGGTAATTCCTTCGGCTGCGCTCAGTGACCGACTCGGATCTCGAT
>JBBSPH010000285.1:0-3462 GCA_038258985.1 Flavobacteriales bacterium | reverse complement strand
TTGATCTGCTTACCGTGAGTTTCCTCAAGATTGATGGCTTGTTCTTTTTTACTGGTTTTTTCTGGATTGGGTGTCTTGTCGCTCATAACTTTTTCTTTTAAAGATAAAAAAATAAGTGTGTGTCGTAGGAGAATTAACACAACTTAACAGCTCATCCCTAAATGTCCAAAACAGATCATTTATCGTGGGAGAGTTTACTGTTGCCGGTAATTGGAATGGAGCGACCAGAAAGAGTAGGTTTTTTCTCAATGTGGATCTCTGTCCATGCCTTGATGTTTGCCAGCCATTCCCGGCGTTGTAGATAGGATGTAGGCTCGTAACCTGACGGGTCGACAATATAACCCTGTACCTCTAGGCCTAGGTTTTTACCTAGATAGAGAGCTCTAGGCAGGTGAAACTTTTGAGTAAAAACAATCGCCTTATCTACCTTAAAAATGGATATCGCCCTGATCATGGTATCATAGGTATCAAAACCGGCGTGGTCTAAAAAAATATCAGCGTCGGGAACGCTGCGTTCATTGAGGTACGTCTTCATGGCATTTACCTCGTCATAATCGGGCTGGCCGTGATCACCGCTCAGGAGAAATTTTTTAATCTTGCCTTGTTGATAGGCAAGCAGGGCAGCATCTACACGATCTTTCAGTATAGGCGAGAGACTTTTGTCGGGTCGTACACTAGCTCCTAGAACTATGCCCGTGTACGCAGGTTTCAAATCTGCTAGGTCATTGACCATGTATTTTGCCGTGGTTTGTTGCACATAGATCTGCAGAAAAACAACCGCCAATAAGGTACCCACAAACAGAAACACGACGATATTAAGAAGTCTTCTCATAAAACTCTGGCTGCTTAAAGCACGGCTACCACATGAAAGCGGTTTCTAGGGTTTACCTTTGTGCAATGATGCGGGAAAAATGGAGGGTTTTACGCTTTCGCGAAAGCGAAATTCCACCACCAACCCAACTGCACAAATATAACGATTACCCATGACGAAAAGTATTGAAAACCTCAAATGGAGGTACGCCACCAAGAATTTTGACGCTGCACTACTGCTAGAAAAGTCAAAATTGGAAGTGCTTGTCGAGGCATTCAATCTAACTGCCACTTCCTATGGTTTGCAACCCTGCCGCATGATTGTATTACAGAACAGAGAATTACAGCAGAAAATGGTGCCGATGGCTTATGGTCAGCGTCAGGTGGAGGATGCGCCAGTGGTATTGGTGCTTTGTACGTCCATCATCGATGAGGGATATGTTGCCCGCTATTTTGATTTGGTACAGAAAATACGCAATACCAGCCCTGAGATTCTCAAACCTTTTCAGGACCAACTGGAAGCTCGATTCACTACCATGCAGTTGGAGGAGGTGGAAGCGTGGGCTAAAAACCAAGCTTATATTGCATTAGGCAACCTGATGACCATTTGTGCTGACCAGCGCATTGATAGTTGTCCGATGGAAGGTTTTAATCCTGCCCAGGTCGACGAGCTTTTAGAGCTCAAGGATAAAGGACTTAAATCAGTCTTGCTATTGCCTATAGGTCATCGCAAGGAAGATGATATGTTTGCTAGTATGGAAAAGGTAAGGCTGCCGCTGGAGGATGTGGTCATCTTCATAGATTAAATAAATTCAGATCAACTAAGTTTCAAGTAAGAACTAAGGCTTGCGAATTCCGAGATGATCGACAGATTTTCTAATTGTGAATGTGCTTTAGGATGGTAGCGGCTCGTGCTAAAAAGGAAGGATTGCAAAAACTTCCTCCAATTCTTCTCCCACGATAACCATGGATTTAGTTTATTTTGAGCTTGTCGATTTTTTTGTGCAGACAGTTGTTCTAATTCTCTACACTCACATAATTCACAACAAATACCTGAGAAACTCTAAAGTACCCGAAAGCAAATTGCTCTCGATCAGTCTCATTGACGATGTTGCCGCGTACAGTTGCCGGTTGTGTTCCGAAAGGCCCACCGCCGCCCGCATCTGTTTGTTGCAATAATGTTTCAAAATAGCGAAATGTCCTCGCGTCAATACCAGCTATGGTCAATTGAATGTTGGTACCTGGTTCCAGTTCTTCAACAAAAAATGTATTGGGCGTCTTGTTACCATTGATAAATTCATCATCACTGATGTCTACCTCAAAATTGAATTCGTCCTCGTAAGTAAACAAATAGTTGTTGCCTAGCTCTGGTGGATCGGTAAAAAACGACCTTATTTCCGTGATATCATCAAAGGCGGTAACTTCTTCCTGCGAAACATCTGTTAGCGGGACGGTTCTAACCAATTGCTGCGTAGCGGTGTAGGTAAAACCCTGATCTATTACCGTGAGCGTGTAGTTTAACTCATCGGCAATTACTAAAGTCCGACTCTCATACAATTGTTGGCTTTGGTTGTACATGAAGGGATAATTCACTCCATTACCATCTGTCACAAAAACTTGTGCATCCAGTACCAGCGGATTTTCCTCTTCGAAAAATCCAGCTGTTCTTGTGAGTTTTACCGTGCTACGGCTATCGCCGTTTTCTAACAATTCAAGACGTGCATCGATCACCAGACGGGCATCTGCTGTATCAAGATCTATATCAACTACATCTTCACAATTCACAAATGCAAAAGCTGTTACTAAAAGGAATATCCACTTTTTCATCATCTAGAATTTAAAGTTATAGGTAACAGAGGGCACTACGCCAAAAATCGCCAATCGCGTTGCCTCATTCCTGCCAGTATCCTCATTTTCACCGAAGCTTATGCTGGTAGCATTTCTCCTATTGTAGGCATTATAGAGGCTAAATACCCAGCTGGATTGCCAGCCTTTGGTTTTATCCGGTTTTGGTGTGTAGGTGGCCGAAAGATCCAGGCGATGCACGATGGGAAAACGGCTGGCGTTACGCGCCTCGTAAGTAGGGATAAACAAACCGTTGAACTCGTATTGTCCGTTTGGATAGGTAACGGGCTGTCCGGTTTGTAGCGTGAAATTGGTGCCGTAGGTCCATTTTTTACTGCGCTCATAACTTGCGGTGATGGTGAGGTCGTGGGTTTTATCCCATGCCGCATTGTACCATGTGCCATTATTGATTCCCGGCTCGTCTGCCGTTCTGCCTGGTGTGCGCTGCTCACTTTTAGAAAGTGTATACGCTACCCAACCCTGTAACTTTCCTTCGTTTTTACGGAAGAGGAATTCCAGACCATAGGCGCGAGCTTCTCCTGAAAGTAAGATGGTCTCCACGGCATCTTGAACAATTAAGTCTGCACCATCGATATAATCCAGTCGATTGTCTACTGTTTTATAAAACGCTTCTGTTTCGATGGAATAATTACCCAAATTTTTAAAGAATCCTGTTGCCACCTGATCACCCTTCTGAGGTTTGATAAACTGGCCGCTGGGAGCATACAGGTCAAACGGAGTAGGTGCAGTCGTATTGGATATCAAATGAATATACTGATTGATGCGCTGGTAACTGGCTTTGATACT
>JBBSPH010000284.1:0-3471 GCA_038258985.1 Flavobacteriales bacterium | reverse complement strand
CAACGATAATCCAACCGCCGCCAGTAGGCCATTTGCGGCAAATGCCGCGGGCTTTGTGCCAGGATCTGGCGCAGGAGCGATTTTAATGGAAAGTCTGGAATCTGCCTTAGAACGTGGTGCAACCATTTATTGCGAGGTGTTGGGAGGTGCGATCAATGCCGGTGGTCACCGCGGCGACGGTAGCATGACCGCGCCTAATGGAGTAGCGGTACAGCGTGTCATACAGATGGCGCTTGAAGAATCAGGAATTAAAGCTCATGATATAGATGCCATTAACGGCCATGTAACGGCTACCGGAAAAGATGCTTATGAAGTCATGAATTGGTCGGAAGCCTTAGGTCTCAAAGGAAATGATTTTCCTTACATGAACTCATTCAAGTCAACCATTGGACATTGCCTTGCAGCTGCAGGAAGCATTGAGTTGGTAGGCAGCATTTTGCAGATAAAGCATCAGCAAATTTTCAAGAACTTGAACCTAAAAGAACTGCATACGGAGATTAATGACGTGGTCGATAGCTCAAAAATACCAACGGAAACCATCGACGCCAAGATTGATATTTTAATAAAGGCAAGCTTTGGTTTTGGCGATGTCAATGCATGTGTCGTCATAAAAAGATATGCAGATTGAGCAATGTTGATCACCGATTTGATTTTTAAAAATAATTGTCTTGTATCTTCGAGCGTGCGTTTCAGCTGTCAGATTTAAAGCTACAAATCGACTCTGTTTACATACAATAATTACCCACAATTCATTACCATGACTCAAACGGAAATACAGGAAAAACTATTTAGCATCGTTAAGGTATACCTTCCTCAAGATGTCGATTCCAGTGCTATCAAAAACGATAGTCATTTAATGAATGACTTGAATATCAACAGTGCCCATTTAGTAGATGTTGCACTTGATGTAGAAGATGCCTTTGATATCACGCTGGATGAAAAGGACATGGAAGCAATGCAAACCGTGGACGACGCCGTCAGGATCGTACAAGGTAAGTTGATTTAAAACTAAGCTTCATTACACATTTAATAATTTGAAGTCTGCTGATTCATATTTTATCAATAATTCAAGATTAAATCAGCCATATTGATAATAATTGAATGAATTAACCATAAGCGTGCGGATTAATTCGCTGCTTTGATGTGGCTGTAGTAAATTAGCTGTCTATGGCTAGACTACCAAAACTCCAACGCTTTGAAAATGAGGTTGCCTCAAAATACCAGATATTCAATGGTATTTTTATGACGCTTCCCTTCGAGGATATTTCTAATACTGGCGGGCTATTGCCGCTGTTTCACGAGATATGTAAAAGAGGATTTGAACTCAAAAAAAATCCTACGGAAATCGTGGAGTATTTTTTTGATCGCTACATGCGGGATACTTCCAGGGATGAGCAGGAGCAATTATTGTTTCGATTTATCCAATATATTGAACGTCAGGTTGTTTTATTTGACGCGATTGAAGATTCAGCTTTTGCCAGGGTAAACAATCTCGATGGCCGCGGGACATTGCGCAGTATAAAGGAAGAAGCGCAGGCCCTTAAAAAAGAATCCGAACTGGTACAATATCTTCAGGAATTAAAGATAAAACCGGTATTGACGGCACATCCCACACAGTTTTATCCTGGTTCTGTTCTTGGTATTATCAATGATTTGAGTGCTGCAGTGAATCGCAATGATGTTAGGGAAGTAAAACTATTACTGTCCCAACTAGGAAAAACTCCATTTTTTAAGAAAGAAAAGCCAACTCCTTTTGATGAGGCTGTTAGTCTTATTTGGTACCTGGAAAATATTTTCTATCACGCGATGGGCAATATTTATGATTACATCACGTCCAACCTTCCCGTACCGCAAAATTTTGAGAATGCAATGATTGAGGTTGGGTTCTGGCCTGGCGGTGATCGTGATGGCAACCCATTTGTGACCACACAAATCACACTGGATGTTGCCCAAAAACTGCGCAGTACAATTTTTAAAAATTATTACCGTGACCTACGTAAACTAGGGCGTAGACTTACCTTTAAAGATGTAGAGCAGCCGCTCAAGAAACTTGAATTGCAATGCCTTGAGGCATCAACGCAAACGGGCATCCTAGATTTTAGCGCTCAAGATTTACAGCAGGAGTTGCAGCACATCAAGCAAACAGTAATAAAGGAGCACAACGGTCTTTTTGCAGATCAGATCCAGTCGTTGATCAATAAGATTCAGCTGTTTGGGATTCATTTTTCTGCTCTTGATATACGTCAGGATAGCAGCATTCATGATCAGGTTTTTGATAAGATGTTCGCTTTCGCGAAAGCGAAATTCCCAACAAATTATCTACAACTTTCCGAAGACGAGCAAATAGAAGCACTCGCCAAAGTCACCGCAGACATTCAAGTGGAGGACATTGCCGATGAATACACGGCACGCACCGTTGGTAGCATCCGCGCAATTAAAACGATACAGGATCGCAATGGTGAGCGCGCATGCCACCGCTATATTATTTCCAATACACAAACAATCCTGCACATTATGGAGGCATATGCGATGCTGAAATTGTGTGGTTTGCATCAACCTGCGGTGGACGTGGTTCCATTATTTGAAACCGTTCCAGACTTGATTCATGCTCCTGATGTCATGCGCAAGTTGTACGGAAATAAGGAATACCGGAATCATCTCGAGCGACGTGGCAACCAGCAGCACATCATGCTCGGTTTTAGTGATGGAACTAAGGATGGTGGATATTTGATGGCCAACTGGAGCATCTATAAAGCAAAAGAAGCCCTGACAGCAGTTAGTCGGGAACAAGGTATTGAGGTAATATTTTTTGACGGTCGTGGTGGCCCGCCTGCAAGAGGCGGTGGACAAACACACCAGTTTTATGCATCGATGGGTAGTAAAATTGAATCAAAGCAAATTCAATTGACGGTTCAAGGTCAGACCATTAGTTCAAAATTTGGGACACTGGATAGTTGTCAATACAACCTTGAACAACTCCTAAGTAGTGGCGTGTCAAATGCCATATATGCGAGTAGTGAGAACGATTTTTCAAAAGTAGAAAGTAAAATCATGGATGGTCTGGCTGAGTATAGCTACGAGGCCTATACCGCTTTCAAGGAACATCCTAAATTCCTACCGTATCTGGAAAATATGAGTACGCTTAAATATTATGCGAAAACGAATATAGGTAGTCGTCCCAGTAAGCGCGGGTCTGATAGTCAGTTAAAATTTAAGGATCTACGGGCCATCCCTTTTGTAGGCTCTTGGAGCCAGTTAAAGCAGAATGTTCCAGGTTTTTACGGTGTGGGAACTGCCTTAGAAAAAATGAAAGATTCAGGTAAGTGGGAAGCTGTAAAATCGCTGTATGATAGCTCAAAATTCTTCCGTACGCTATTGGATAACAGCATGATGAGTTTGACAAAATCATTTTTTGGATTAACTGCATACATGCAGGATGATCAGGAATATGGAGCATTCTGGACACTTATT
>JBBSPH010000283.1:0-3476 GCA_038258985.1 Flavobacteriales bacterium | reverse complement strand
ATGTTTCTCAGTCCAAGTCAATCACAAGACTGGTTTTTCCAGCAATTTTTATGTCCTGTGTTAAATCAATAGCCGATTCTGAAACGACATCCATTCCTTGTTTGCGATCCTCAATTCCCTGATTAAACCTAGAAATATCAAGCGTAACTTCCGCTGGATTGTTATTTATGATTACCATCACTCTACTATTCTCATTATGACGGAAATACACATAACAATTTTGCTCAGGAACGTATTGGAGTAATTTTCCAGTGTGGAGAACAGGCTTTGATTTACGGTAATTCAAGAGTTTTTTTGTGAAACTATGGTATTGTTCTTCCCTTGGTTTGCGTTCCGCTTTCGCGAAAGCGGAATACCCATCACCTTCCCAACCACCTGGAAAGTCCCGGCGTATATCGCCATCACCTAATTTATCCTTATTACCCATCATTCCTATCTCGTCGCCATAATAGATTTGCGGCGTTCCACGAGTTGTCAAAACAAGCGTTAGTGCCAGTTTGTAGTTCTCCAGATTGTCGTTGTAAACGCCCTCTCCACTAAACCGGTTTGTATCGTGGTTTGCCATAAAAACTAGAACGTTATCAATGTCTTCATAGAGAAAGTCATTGACAAAGTTCTCATAAACCCGAACCATACCCTTATCCCAGCCCTGTTCCTCTTCCTTAAAGGCTTCCATAATGGCATCATGTAACGTAAAATCCATCACGCTGGGCAAGCTGGTATTGTAATTTTGGATGGCAGCTATTGGAGAATCCTTCTGCCAATAAGAAATCTGTGCTTGATCATGAATCCATGTTTCTCCAACAATATTGAAATTGGGATATTCTGACATGATGGCTTTGGTCCATGCAGCGATACCTTCCTTTTCATTGTACGCATAGGTATCAACGCGCAAACCATCCAGGCCTGCATATTCCACCCACCAAATCGTATTTTGAATCAAGTAGTTTAAAACCAGCGGATCGCTTTGGTTCAAGTCTGGCATGGAACTTACGAACCAACCTTTTTCTGCATAGGTTTGATCGCGCTCGCTGGCGTTTGGATCCATTTGAGTGGTTTGGCGGTAGGAAGAATTGGCGTAACCTTCCACCGGGTAATTCCTATCGCTGTCCTTATTGTCATCAAATTTGTGGATCCAGGTATCCGTGGGTAGATCTTGCATCATCCAGTGGGTAGCTCCCCAATGGTTGGGTACCTCATCTTTTATCAATTTCATCCCGCGAGCATGAAGTTCATCTGCCAGTTTACGGTATAATTCATTAGTTCCATAACGCGCATCGACGTTGTAGACATCACTTTGCGCATAGGTGTGGTAGGAAGTTCTCGAGTCATTATCTTCCAACATTGGTGTGGTCCATATTGCCGTAGCTCCCAAATCCTGTATATAATCTAGATGGTCAATGATCCCTTGGATATCACCGCCGTGACGACCGTTTCTATCTTCCCGATTGAGCTTATCATCAAGCCCGTTCACGCTATCGTTGCTAGGGTCACCGTTTGCAAAACGGTCAGGCATAAGGAGATAAATCGCATCGCTGGAGTCAAAGCCCTTGCGGTATTGTGAGCCAGCCTTACGATTATAAAGTTCAAAAGTTTTTTTATTGGCCGCCTTTTTCCCAACCGCGAGATAATAAGAACCAGCCGGTTTACCGCTGGTTTCTATGGTCACAAAAACATAATTGGGATTATCCGTTTTTTTGACGTCCAGTATGTCAAGATCTGAGGTCACTTCTCCTGCATTGGCGATATTTTTGCCGTACAACATCACCTCGACCTGCGAGTGTTCCATGCCTACCCACCAGTTGGGCGGTTCCATTCTGTTAATTTGTGCGGTACTCGCTTTCGCGAAAGCGAAAAAAACGACTACCAGTATCCAATACTTCATGATTCTAAAATTTTATTTAACCTCAACTACACTAATTCCAAAACCACCGCCAGGCGCTGTAAATACGTCTAGTTTTGATTTACTTGTCACCTTCTTTGTTGTGATTTTATAAGCCTGCGGGTTGTTCTTGTAGTGGGCATCGGCAGCATCTGCATAAATGGTTGCTACATATTTCTTACCTTTTTCAAGGAAGTTGAAGTCGACTTGTGCTTTTCGCGGTGTGGTTCCATTCGAATTACCCACAAACCAACTGCTGGAATTTTTATCCTTACGGGCAATGGTGATGTATTCTCCAGGCTCTGCTTCTAGATACTTAGAAACTTCCCAATCTACAGGTACATCTTTGATAAACTGGAATGCGTCTAAAAATCTGTTGTAATTCTCTGGCAAATCTGCCGCCATTTGAAGCGGACTGTACATCACCACGTAAAGACCCAACTGATTGGCTAGCGTAAAGTTCCCGCGAGAATCATTATTAGGATTGACCTTTGAAATATCCATTTCGAAGATTCCGGGAGTATAATCCATAGGACCACCTATCAATCGAGTGAAAGGAAGGATAGTCGTATGATTCGGTTTTGAACCTCCAAAAGCTTGGAACTCCGTGCCACGAGCAGACTCATTACCAATCAAATTAGGATAGGTACGAGCGATACCTGTTGGCCTTACGGCCTCATGTGCATTGATCATGATCCCATAATCTGCAGCCTTTTCTAATACATGTTGGTAATGGTTTACCGTCCATTGACCATAATGGTGTTCACCTCGAGGTAAGATATTCCCTACGTAACCTGTCTTGACCGCATTATAGTCATATTTTTTCATGAACTGGAATGCAGTATCAAGATGACGCTCATAATTGCGCGTTGAACCAGAAGTCTCGTGGTGCATTACCATTTGTACATCCCTTGATTTTGCGTACTCATAAATTCCTGCAACATCAAAATCTGGATAGGGCGTCACAAAATCAAAGACATAATCTTTCGATTGCCCGAACCAATCTTCCCAACCTTCGTTCCAACCTTCTACCAGCACTCCATCAAAACCGTGCAATGCAGCAAAATCGATAAGTTCTTTCACATGCTTTGTCGTTGCACCATGAGTCGCATTGGGTTTCAATTTTGAATAGTCCGTTTTTCCCAACTGTATCGCAGGAAGTTCATCGGTGTACGACCAGGAACTTTTGCCAGTGATCATTTCCCACCATACACCTACATATTTCATAGGTTTGATCCACGAGGTATCGTCAATCGCAAGTTGTTCATTGAGATTGTAAGTCATGCGCGAGGCCAGAATATCTGTAGCTTTCTCTCCAACAATAATGGTACGCCATGGCGTTGTTGTAGGCGCCTGCATATAGGCCTTATTACCTTTAACATCTGGCGTGAGCCAAGATTGAAAAACCATCTTCTCGTCATTGAGATTCAAATGCATGGCACTATAGTCTATCAACGCTGCCTCGTGGATGTTGATGTACAAACCATCTGCCGTTTTCATCATGAGTGCCGTTTGAACACCAGTGGGTGAAAATGGCGCTTGTGAAGCATTTGGAGAAATAGCCCCAGGAAGTAGGTCTCGAATCTCTGACAGT
>JBBSPH010000282.1:0-3480 GCA_038258985.1 Flavobacteriales bacterium | reverse complement strand
CTTACAGTAAACTGTTCTAATTTTAAGTCAGCCTTAACGTTGTGTTGTGGTAATGTTGTGGTAAACCGATCAAATGTAGTAGGGCTATATACTTACCAGATAATCGAATAAATCAATATTCTTCTCCAATTCCATTTTTTTACGCAAACGGTATCGTTTGATTTCCACACTACGCGGTGAAATATTCAGTAGTGGCGCTATCTCTTTTGAGGATAAATTTAGGCGCAGGTAGATGCAAAGTCTCAAGTCGCCAGAGGTTAATTTGGGGTGTCGTGATTTTAGGTCTTGAACAAAGGCTTTATCGGCCATAGTGAATGCCTGTTCGAACGTTTTCCAGTCCTGCTGTTCATTGAGATTTCTATTAAACTTTTCACGGACTTCAAATCTGCATTATCCTTTTGGTTAAGTTTATCCAATTCTGCACTAATGTTGCTTAAGGTCTCGTTCTTTTTAATCATGGCCATAGTGGTAATTGCCAGTTCACGGTTGCGCGATTCTATGTCGTCGCTCAGTTTTTGATTCCTCAATTCAGAAACACTCTTTTCACTTTGAAGAAGCTCTAGCTGAAGTTGCTTTTGTTCACGAATGATTTCTTGGTTCTTTTTACGCTTGTAATACGATCTAAAATAAAAATTAACAAAAAGAATAAATGATCCGATGTCAAACATGTACAGAATAATGTCAATATTTGACCAATAAAAAGGAGCTTCAATTTTAAAGGTAGCGGTACTTGTATTTGATCCTACCACTCCATTCACCACCTGGCGAACCGTAAATGTATAATTACCGTATTCCAGATTTTCAAAAATTAATATATCTCTTGCTGACGGAGAAGACCATTCTTCCTGAAAACCGCTCATTCTATATTGGTATTTGATATCGGTAAACGGAGAAAAATTAGTGGTAAAAATTTTAATCTGAATTTTATGCGGCCCACTAAGTATTTCTATGTCCTTGTCTAAATCCACCAACTTATTGATAGAATCCTTAGTAGTTATTGATATTTGGGCAATAGCAACATTTCTATCTGGCTCCTGTTCTAATTGCGCATCAAACAGCATGTATCCTTTGGCCGTACCTAATAAGTAGAAACCGTTGGAAATCTCTACCAGACTTTCATACCCATTTTTTTCAACCCTTTTACTTTGCGGCAAAAGATAGCTTTTGACCTCGTAAGAGCTACCAATTGGTTCTTTGGTTACCTGATAAAGCTGGTTCTTAGTAAACACCCAGAATTGCTTTTCACTGGTTTTGACTAATCTTCCAGAGGTGTACTCACTCTCTGCAAACAAAGAACTTAGTGTGGCGTTTCGCTCAAATTCACCTGATTTAGTATTGGTAATGTAAAATCCTGATTTGTTTGTATAAACTAGTTCTTTACCTAACTCAATAACATCTGAATTGATACCCTTACCTACATTCTTTATCAGTTTGTAATTGCTAACAGACGTATAATCTGGCGTGATTTCCAATTCAAATAATCCCTTGTATTCGTGGCCTACGTAAATTTTGCCTTCACGCATCGCAAAGTCCTTAGAACTAATATTGAAATCGGCAATCTTATTGCGGAATTTCCAAGTATCCCCCTGTCTTTCTAAGATATTTAATCCATTATAGTTTCCCTGTAACAATAGATTTGGCTCATTTTTAATTTTCTTAATATCCCAAGTTCCCTCGGTTGTGGATACATTAATCGCTCTGTCTCCGTCAATTATAAAAGTTCCCAGATTATGCCCACAAAATAAAGTGCCATCAATTTCCTTCAGGATCCATACCTGTCCTTTTGTGCCAGCGATGTATTCAAATGTGTCACTAGCTTGCCGCTTGATGTACAGGCCTTGATTAGTTCCTAAGTACAAAGAACCGTTGTATTTGATCGCATCATATACAGTTCCCAGTTTACCTGTACGGTCAATAAAGCTTTTATAAGGAGATTTAAGGTCTATAAAATCTATCCCATTATCTAGTCCTAACCACAAATTATCATCCTGATCCCTCAAAAGGGAAAGGACCGTATTATTGTACAATCCATTTTCCTGATTCAGATGGTATTTGATGTTGCCTGTAGCATCAGTGATGAGTAAACCGTTTGAAATCGTCCCAAGGGCAAATCCACCATCAGGCAAAGTTTCGGCAGAATAAACGGTAAGGGTAGAGGGAAATTTATTTTCGGAAATCTGTTGAGTACTTCTGTCCGCTAATTGATATAAGGAATTGAGCGAAGTCACAAATTTAATGGTAGATCCATTGCTTTGCATGGCAATCACATCTCCATCTAAAGTCAATCTATCTGCGATCAATAATGATTTACCATTATCAATCTCAAAAAGTCCTTTGTTTGACACGTTATAAAATATCCGATTGGCAAGGCTAAAAACTTGGGTCAAGCCATCCATTTCTACGACCAACTGTACCTTGTTATCCTGAGGATTGTAGGAATATATTCTGTTGAGTGATCGTATAAGCACAAGAGATTCAGTAGAAAGAATCTGCCAGAATTGCTCATCCTCCCGGATAGGCACCTTCAATTTTTCTACTAGGGACGTATACGTTAGAGTGCCGTTCGTCTTTGTTTGCCAGTACCCAAAATCCATGTAAGCTCCCGTATACAAACGACCCGCATGCCAGCAAACTGAACGCATGATACTTTCATTGGGAGTGGGATAATTATGCCATTGCGCACCATTGTATTCCAACAAACCTTGATTGTTGGCAAAATAGATCTTGCGATCACTGGATTGGGTAATTGCCCAATTTTGGTTATCTGCTTTGTAGGTTGAAGGAGAGAAATTGCGCACCGGCGGCAATTCTTGACTCCACAAATAACCAGAAAATAGCATGACTGCTAGAATCAGTAAATCTCTAGCAATGGCATTTATTTTCAATCGTCGAATTAGCATAATGCCAATTTACGTAAAGAATATCACTGATTAAAACCGCGCAATTTAATGGCGGTCAATACCTTTTTAGTATACAAGGGAAAATCTGCGTTTTGGATCCAATTGTAATATCCTGGTTCACTTTCTAGAATGTCCACAATACGCTTACCCTTGTGCTTTCCAAAGTTGAAGCACTCCTCCCCTTCCTCGTTATAAGCAAGCATCCCAGCAAAATCAACCGGCTTACGGCGGGTTGAGAAATCTGCGAGTGATTTCATGTCGTTCTCAAGATCTGGATAGCGTTCCAGTTGTCCTTTTAGGACCTCATAAGTCGCAATGGTGTCGGCCTCGGCACTGTGCGCGTCGGTCAAATCTTTATCACAGTAAAATTTATAGGCGGCGACAAGTGTGCGTTGCTCCATCTTATGGAAAATATTCTGGATATCAATCGCGTTGCGGTTACCTAAATCAAAATCAACACCGGCGCGCAACATTTCTTCTGCCAGTAGCGGGATGTCAAAACGGTTGGAGTTAAATCCGGCAAGATCTGCATCTTTAATAATGTCATTGATCTTGCGCGCCATCGCTGCAAAAGTTGGCT
>JBBSPH010000281.1:0-3488 GCA_038258985.1 Flavobacteriales bacterium | reverse complement strand
TTCCATACGAGCCATTTGTGGGAGCCATTCCTGTTTTTGTTCCTCACTACCACACAAATAAATAGAACCCATGGCAAGACCACTATGCACGCCGAAAAATGTGGAAATAGAAACATCTACCCGTGCAATTTCCTCAGCAACTATTCCCTCGGTCACAAAGTCCATTCCCGGACAGCCGTACCCTTGATAGGCGACGCCGGCGATATTTAGTTTTGCCATTTTTGGGATCAGGTCATGCGGGAAAGCTGCGCGGTTCCAGTAATCGTTAGCGATGGGTTGCACCTCATCTTCCATAAAATTGCGCACTTTTAATTGTACCTCGCGTTGTTGCTCAGTCAAATTGAGGCTCAGATTGTAAAAGTCGCCGTCAATGGGTGGCAATTTGTGTTGGCCTTTTTTCTTTTTCGTAGATAACATCTTCATCAGGCCGGCAAGTTGGCGATCATCCAGATTGCCTACTGTATCCATTACTTTGGACAGGTCTACTTTGGCATTGAGAGCGGCGAGTTGTTCCAGGTCGATGCTCTTCATTAAGTTGATCGTTCCTTTAATTATTGAAAAAATGGACATATGTTGGTTTTAGCGATTAAGGTAAAATCAGCCACCACACCTTCCTGTTAATGAAAGCGTAATTTTGCGGGCGCGATTGGTGGTTTAGATACAATTTCTATTTCTTGGCATGATAATGGAAAATAGTTCGCTTTCGCGAAAGCGAAATAAACAGAAAGTTCATGCCATACTTGCTCCGTATTGAGCGCAGTCGAAAATGACACTGTTCGAAAGCGGAGTACCAGACAAACAATCAAACTTATTACCACATCCTGCCAGTTAAACTGCTACTAAACAAGGGTATATTACCTTTCAAATCCATATTTTTGACCTATGAATAGACTTTTCTCCTGTATCTTAATCCTTCTAGGATTTATCTCACAATCATCAGTTGCACAATCATTTACCAACGACCGCATCGCCGCAATGATTGAGGAATATCGTGGACTTGACCGTGGTCCCTATAAGCGCATAGAGTGGTTCTGCAAGGACGGAACGGTGAGAGGTTCCAAGGATCCATGTCCGGATACCATTGGTGGTGGTATCCAGCACGCGAGTTACAGGAATGAAATCGTTCAATTAGCCAAAGCGGAACATATCTATTTCAGCGAGATTCTTGCTGCGGCAGACTTTTGGAAATTTTGGGATGCAGAAAATAACCACTCCAGATTAAAACAATACCAACTCAATAACTACCTAGTGTCGGTTGATAATGGATGGATTCTCGAGAAAGCTCGCTTTTATAGAGGAGCAAAACAAGTGGAAGATGAGGAAGAATGGGGCCGTATATTTTACTACACAGTTCTAGGAGACAATGAATTGATAGAACGGGATTTTTTCCTGCTGCGCGAGAGTTTGCGTGATTTACCTCATGATGGTGATACGAACCTAGCACAAGAAGTGCGTAGTTTAAGTAAAACACTAGCTGAAAAGCACCCAAAATTTATGGATTTGCGCATCAAGATCCATGGCAATCCAGAGGCTAAAGATATTGCAGCCACTAAAGAGTGGATTTCTAAGTACAACGGTGATCTATCATTTAAGCAGCGGGAAGAATTTGAAAAGTTGGTTAGTTTGATGCAGGAATTTTTTCAGCCGGTTCCAGTTGCTCAACTGGACAATATGGTTGCCGATTGGGACAAGGACTCTTATATCAGAAAACAGGCAGAATTGTTTTCCAAAACCTACACGAACGAGACAGAGCCATCCATTCTCATCCCAGCAGCCGCAAATCTGATGTGTGATATTCGTAGCAATATAAAGGATGATAAACGTGGCACGCGCAGGACATCTGCTCTCGCATTGAGTCTGCGTCTTGAAGAACTGATTTTCCAGACAACGTCCCGATGGGAACCAAACACCTTGCAGGAGCATTTAGATAAAGTCTATGCCTTAAGCGAGGCACTTGCCGCAGGTGGTTATGTGGAGCAATGGGAATGGGACGCGGTCGAGAATAGGTTATTTACAAAAGAAGGCGAAACCATTAAAACGCAGCAGTTATTGGATTTTGTATCTACCGCCCGCAGTCAGGTAGAATGGGGAACGGGAATGGTAAATAGTATTTATGGGGATGATGTAGAGCGTTACATGGAATTTGAACCACTCGCGTACGGGTTTTTTGATGATAGAATACGCAGCTCGTTATTGCTACCGTTGGGAGATGCCATCGGTGATTTAGGCGGTCTCGTTTCCCGCCAGATAGGTTTGACTAGTCAGGTGCAAAACGTTGATAATCCATCCACTGTACGTGGATTGAATGCTGGGTATGCAAAAGGAGAATTGGTAGTTGTAGAAGGTAATGCAGAAGGAATGGCGGTTGATCCAAACAAGATTTATGTTTTTGATCGTCCACCCAGTGATTTAAAACCTGTTGCTGGTATTGCGACAGTTTCTGAGGGTAATCTGGTCTCCCACGTTCAGCTGCTTGCCCGTAATCTAGGGATTCCCAACGCTGCAATTTCAACCGACAATCTAGCCGATTTGAAAAGCTTTAATGGCAAGGAAATATTTTATGCGGTAAGCGGTCGTGGTACGGTAGTGATCAAGGCTGTAGGAGAAATGTCTGATGCAGAAAAAGCGTTATTTTCCAATAACAAAAAAGAGAAGAAAACGATACGCATTCCAGAAGGCAAATTAAAGCTGGATGGAACCATGCCTTTAAATATGGCCAAGGTTTCCAGTGCCGACAGCGGTATTTTAAGCGGTCCCAAAGCCGCAAACCTCGGGCAGTTGAAACAATTATTTCCCGATAAAGTAGTGAATGGAATCGTTGTTCCTTTTGGGGTGTTTAAGGATCACATGAATCAGACAATTCCTGGACAAACCAGAAGCTATTGGGCATACCTCACTGAAATTTTCAATACTGCCAAAACGATGCGAGGAAATAAACTTGCAGAGTCAGAGGTCATTAAATACCAGCTGGCAGAGTTTACTAAACTGCGGTCAGAAATCGATAAAATGCCTATGAAACCTGCCTTTGTCGGTCAGCTGGAAAGTGATTTCAAAACTATTCTAGGTGGTAAAATAGGATCGGTTCCCGTTTTTTTACGTAGTGATACCAATATGGAAGATCTTGAAGAATTTACTGGTGCAGGATTGAATTTGACTGTGTTCAATGCCGTTGAGCGCGAGAAAATAATTCAAGGTATTAGAGATGTTTGGGCTTCTCCTTACACGGAGCGTAGTTTTAAATGGAGACAAGCCTATCTGGAAAATCCAGAAAATGTGTATCCATCCATCCTAATAATACCAACGGTTGATGTAGATTACAGCGGAGTTTTAATCACAAAAGATTTTATCAATAATAATGATGATAAGGTAACCGTGGCTATGAGTCGTGGCGCCGGTGGCGCTGTAGATGGGCAGTCTGCAGAAACGTATTTGATTGACAAGAATGGCAAAGGGGAATTGATCTCTCCCGCTCGCGAAAACAAAATGCG
>JBBSPH010000280.1:0-3491 GCA_038258985.1 Flavobacteriales bacterium | reverse complement strand
CTAGATTTTGTGATTGAGCCGGCATCTTTTGCAAGCATCAAAAAAAATGCACACCGCATCGCTATCATTTCAAACGAACGCGTGGTGACTGAATTGCACAAAATCATGTCTTGCGACCAGCCATCGCATGGGTTTTTACTCCTTGAAAAAAGTGGTTTGCTCGATTTGATCCTCCCAGAATTGACTGCCTTAAAAGGAATTGAAGAAGTTGAAGGACAAACGCACAAAGACAATTTTTACCATACGTTAGAAGTCGTTGACAACATCTCCCGCAATACAAGCGATGTATGGCTGCGTTGGGCGGCATTATTACACGATATAGGTAAAGCGCCTACAAAACGATTTAGTAAGAAAGTAGGCTGGACATTTCATGGGCATGAGTTCAAGGGTTCCAAGATGGTGTACCACCTTTTCAAACGCTTGCGTATGCCGCTCAATGACCGCATGAAATTTGTACAGAAAATGGTGCGTATGTCTTCAAGACCCATTGCCGTGATAGATGAGTCTGCAACAGACAGTGCAGTGCGCCGCCTCGTTCATGATGCGGGTGACCACATTGAGGATTTGATGACACTTTGCGAGGCAGACATCACCACCAAAAATCCAAAACGCTTCCATAAGTACCACAGCAATTTTCAGAAAGTGCGCGATAAGATGGTCGAAGTTGAGGAGCGGGACCAGGTGCGCAACTTTCAGCCACCCGTGACTGGTGAGGAGATCATGCAAACTTTTGGATTAAAGCCATGCCGTGAGATAGGCATTATTAAAGCCTACATTAAAGAGGCAATATTGGATGGTGATATCCCTAACGAGCACAATGCCGCACGTTCGTTGATGCTCAAAAAAGGGAGTGAATTAGGTCTAGAGATAAAGAATTAAAGGTATTTCGCTTTCGCGAAAGCGAACATACTCACTACCAAGATCACTAAAATGTAAGGGATAACACCATAAATGGATATTGTGGATTTGCTATCTTTCCGTATGAAAAAGACAATTCTAGTTCTGGCCTTGTTTCTGGTTGCCACAATAAGGTTTTCGCAGTCCTCTGCTCAACTCCCTCTCGACTCGCTGGCTTTTCAACCTACAAATTTGATGGTAAAATTAAAGCCATTACACAACTCGCAATTTTTGGAAATTGCTGGGCGATCTTTTGACCTGAACATTGACGCCCAGCCACCGAAGCTCGTTGAACGATCGATCAATGGCTTTGATCTTAAACCATTGCCACCTATCAAGCCTTATTTTGACTTTACGGACCGCAACCACTTTGAGTCCATTTATAAAACCAATAATCCCGCATTTTATGAAGCCCTGAAAAATACCGCGGGTTCTCAAATCTACAATCCATTTTCCCTACATAAACAGTTATGACCCACGAAGAAATTACCGATAGATTCATAAGCTACATTACCATAGACACAGAGTCTGATTCTGCTAGCGATACCACTCCCAGCACGGCTAAACAATGGGATCTTGCCAGAAAACTACATCAGGAATTGATTGATTTCGGGATGCATGATGTTACTATTGATGAAAACGCTTATATCATGGCAACCTTACCTAGCAACGTGGATCACGATGTGCCGACTATTGGGTTTATCTCTCATTTTGACAGTACACCAGATTTCACAGGAAAAGATATCAAACCACAGATTATCCACAATTATGACGGAAAGGATATTGCCTTGAAAGGAAGTGATCTCGTGCTTTCACCCGATTATTTCCAAGACTTGAAGCAATACAAGGGTCAGACCATCATCACCACAGATGGTACTACACTACTGGCTGCAGACGATAAGGCCGGTATTACGGAGATCATGACGGCGATGAAACATTTAATTGACCATCCAGAAATCAAGCACGGGACGATCAAAGTAGGTTTCACACCAGATGAAGAGATAGGCCGTGGCGCACATAAATTTGATGTTGAAAAATTCGGCGCAGATTGGGCATATACCATGGATGGAAGCCAGATAGGTGAATTGGAGTATGAAAACTTCAACGCTGCAGGTGCCGTCGTTACTGTAAAAGGTAAAATAGTACACCCTGGATATGCCAAGGGTAAAATGATCAACTCGATGTACATTGCTAAGGAGTTTATCGACTCCCTGCCACAATTGGAGACACCAGAGCATACCGAGGATTATCAAGGTTTCTTCCATTTACACAATATGAAAGGGGCAGTAGAAAAAACAGAGTTACACTACATTATTCGCGATCACGACAAGAACCATTTTCAAGCAAGAAAAGACGTCATGCGGAAACTTATAGCAGATCTAAATGCGCAGTATGGCCGCGATGTATTATCCATTGAGATCAAGGATCAATACCTCAACATGCGGGAAAAGGTGGAACCAGTCATGCATATTGTGGAAATTGCGGCGCAAGCGATGCAAGATCTGGGAATTGATCCTATCATCAAACCCATACGAGGTGGGACTGACGGTTCACAGCTGAGTTATATGGGATTACCCTGTCCCAACATTTTTGCGGGCGGACATAATTTTCATGGCCCGTACGAATACGTGCCGGTGGAAAGCATGGTTGCTGCTAGTAAAGTGATTGTTCGGATTGCAGAGTTGGTGGGAAAAGCCAATTGATCGATACAGTATCCGTACGGTTTAATGCACTATAGTTTTCAATCAATCAGTTTTTATAATAAATTCCATATCATTTGAAAAAAAAGAATAATTTGGAGCAACCTTTTGAAGGTTAAGTCATCTTAACTAAAAACCAACCATGAAAAAACTGATTATACCTGTGTTTGCCTTTTTGCTGGCGTCAACTGCATTTGCTCAAGAAGAAGATCTTACCGATAGCCAGCAGCGTCTCAACAATTTTACCGCTGTTAAAAAGCACGAATTAAGTCTCGATGTTGTAGCTGCTATCGCAGGATTAGGAATTAACCCAAGGTATGAATACGTTTTGGGTCGTTACTCTGGCGTTGGTATTGATCTTAATATAGGTATTGAAGATGACGATGACAGTTTTGACTTTATTGAAAAATTCAGCGTCACGCCCTATTACCGTCAATACTTTTTTTCCAAGGAAGATTATGGTGCCAAAGGATTTTATGGTGAAGGTTTTCTAAAAGTCTACTCCTTTGAGGATCGCTATTTCATATTCTCGCCTTCCGGCGGTGATTCTGATTTTACTGAAACCTATACTGAAGCCGCTCTAGGAGTAGGAATAGGCTGGAAATGGGTGAGTGACAGTGGTTTTCTAATTGATGTTGGACTTGGGATAGGCCGCAATCTTGGATTGGCAGATGAAGATTTTGAGGATCAATACTTTCCCGAAGTTACTGGTCGCGGTGGAGTAAATTTTGGCTGGAGATTTTAAAGACTATATACTTAATCGAAAACGAGCCCATTGGGCTCGTTTTTAGTTGATAGGTACTTATCGATACTCTAGTATTTACTCTCTATCCACCTTATTTTTCGCTTGGTAAGTTGATACTTCTTTTGGATCCTTGTCGCTATATTGATCCT
>JBBSPH010000279.1:0-3549 GCA_038258985.1 Flavobacteriales bacterium | reverse complement strand
GGGACCAGATAAGGACGGCACTCTAATAGACTGTAAAAAACGTGCAGCAGACCTAGATCTCAACATTGAATTCACGGGATTGCTAGTCAAATCCAACTGGATTGCCAGAAGTTCCGAGGCTGATGTATTTATCAATACTTCAAGGTTCGACAACATGCCCGTAAGCGTGCTAGAAGCCATGGCACTGGGCTTACCTGTCGTATCTACAAACGTTGGCGGCATGAAATTTATGATAGAACAAGGCGAGAATGGATTGCTGGTAGACGATAATTCACCAGCACAAATGGTTGACGCGATTGTCAAATTACTCCATGATCCCTTACAAACAGGGCAGCTAAGTCAGACCGGAAGGGATTTTGTACGAAAAATGGATTGGGAACACATCAAACATCACTGGAAAGCCATATTACAGGCATAAAGAATATATTTGAGGCAGATTTGCCACCAGCTCCCATATGTCCAAATCAAGCTCTATTCATTTCGAGATTTCTGAACGCAAGGTACTGTTGCGCATCATAGATATCTGTATCGTACTTTTTACCCTTCACATCGTAGGTAGCATTTTTGAACTGCCTTATTTTCAAATGAATACTGCAAACTGGATCTATTCAGTCATGCTTGGTTTTTACCTGTTCTTTTTTGCAAATGTCTTTGAACTCTACGACCTTCAAAAAGCGAGCAGGATCAATCCCACCCTGCGCAGTGTTTTCTATACCGCAGCTATCACCTCGCTGGCCTACTTATTAACACCATTTATTACACCCATACTGCCTGCTAACCGTCTGCAAATACTCTATTTTTTACTAACAATCACATGCTCGTTGATGGCCTGGCGTGCCGTTTATATCAAACTATTTGCGAGTTCCCGATTCAACAAACGCATCATCATAGTTGCAGACGCGACAGATGCGGTGGGTATAGCTAACAGCCTACAGGAAGCAGATCCCAACTACCAGATCGAAGGATACATCAACACGGATGCCAGCGTGGATATAGGCTACGATGACCGGATACCCGTGCTGGACACCACACAGGCCATGGAAAGGTTAACGACGCAAAATGTCTCTGAAATCGTGATTGCCAGCGCAAACGTCGAGGGTATAACGCCAGAGATCTACTCCTGGCTCATCGAACTGGTAGAAAATGGATTTTCAGTCCGGGAATACACGCAGGTCTATGAAGAAATGACGGATCGTGTCCCGGTAACCTTTGTGGGTAAGGATTTTTACCGGTATTTTCCTTTTGCGCGCAGTAACCAGAACCAGTTGTACCGTGTCTACCATCGGATTTTTGATATCGTAATATCCAGTGTGGGTATGGCTTTGGGCTTGATTTTGCTACCGGTAATCCTATTGGGAAATATAATGGCAAATAGAGGTCCGTTGCTTTACACACAAGTGAGGGTAGGGCGCAATAGAAAACATTTTAAGATCATAAAATTCCGTACGATGAATGTGGATGCAGAGGCAGACGGTGCTCAATATGCCGTGAAAGAGGATAATAGGGTAACGAGTTTTGGCAAATTTCTCAGGAAGACCCGCATGGATGAATTTCCGCAATTCTGGAACATTTTACTGGGAGAGATGAGCGTTATAGGCCCACGACCAGAGCGTCCCATTTTTGTAAAAACCTTGACGGAAAAGATTCCGTTTTACGAAACCCGACACATAGTTAAACCAGGGTTGACCGGCTGGGCGCAAGTCAAGGCAAACTACGGCGAATCGTATGAAGACCACTTAAAAAAGCTACAATACGACCTTTTCTATATCAAGAAGCGCAGCATCTTTCTGGACATTCGCATTTTGGTTAAAACACTAAGTACGGTGATCTTTTTTAGAGGACAATAGATCCCGCTTACGCGAAAGCGAAATGACCCTTAATCTCCCGCATTCATATACTTAAGGGACAAGATGATTGGTAAGTTTTTGAAAAAAACCAGCTTATTTACCTTAGTATTATTATACTGATTTTTTAGTTCATATCAAATGATCTAAAACATTGGTAATTATATTGATAATTATTGATATAAACCAGTTATTTATGTTAGTTTTTAATCAAAATCATCTGAATTATATGCCAGCGTTTTAAGTAAAAATAATTCGGTTAGTTAATGATATTTAGGTAGAGATAATGGTAAGCTCTAGTACCATTAGGTACACTAATAATTATTGGGATCTGGCGGTGGCGGTGGAGGCGGCGGTATTGAAAAAGAGAATGGATGAAACATTAAATTTAAACTATTTGCAGATTTGAATTCCTCCAATTCTACTCTGCTCGCAGTAGAAATTTTTTTCTTGTTTTGTCGTTCAAATTCCTCGTTTATAAAAGCTACGTAACCATCGATAATGGTTGTTAAAATTGCTTTTAACTGAGCATCAGTGGTGCCAATATGTGATTGAAAAACAATAAAAAAGCGCGCTCGTAAATCTGTGTTTTCTTTAAAATATTTATTGCTTTTTGAAAAGATTTCAGCGTTATCTATTTCCGTTTGATTTAGAATAATTTGATTACCAAAAGTCTCCAACGACACTAATTTTGGATGAAACGAGGGTGGCGATTCATTGCAATATTCTACCGCCACGCTCTGTAGCTTATAGCTCCCGATTTTGTAATTAAAATGAAACGTATCAAAACAGTTCTGCTGAGTGTAGCGATCAATGACCTCAAATACCTCGTCAATTTTATAAGTAGCAGGAAAATCAAAAGTTGGGATCAAACTATCTTGATTTTTGAGCAAATATGATTCGTAATCAAATTTAACCGCCTCGATAATATCTATTGGGATCTCATTTTTACAATTGGTCAAAAGAAATATACTAAGGATGGCAATACAAGCTGATCTCATTGTAATTAAAGATTATCGATTATAATGCCTTAAACCGTTCATTGATTTAATTGGAACTTCAACCACTCCTGATTGCATCGCCGTAAAAGGCGAAGCGAATCTGTATTAATGCATTCTTCTCGCAAAAGCTCCTCGGATGCAGGTTCTAAGGCGAGGAGTTTTTAAAAGGGAGGACTTGAGTCCACCCTTTTGCAAATATGGAGATCAAGAATTCCACTCCGCTAGATCCTCCATCCATACTTTTAGCTTTGTTTTCTTCTGGATCACGCGCATGTGCTGAGCCTCGTCAGGAGTCACCAGCGATATGACAGTTCCAGGATTTTCAGCCCGACCAGTTCTTCCTATCCTATGAATAAAATCCTTAGGCGACCTAGGAAGTTCGTAATTGATCACATATGGTAAGAATTCAATATCTATACCACGGGAAAGTAAATCTGTCGTTACAAGACAGCGCACCTCGCTGTCTGCATTCTTGAATTCGTTGAGGTGTGCCTGTCTCGTGCCCTGTGCTTTTTTACCGTGAATGGCCTTTGAGGATATCCCGTTTGTATTAAGTTTATCGTTCACGTGTTCCACCTGATAGGTGGATGAGCAGAAAATCAAGACCTGCTGCATGTCATGTTTTTCAATCAAATGGCGTAATAAAACTCCTTTTTTCTCCTCGGTTACCCGGTAGCCTATTTGTTTGATGAGCGCTAGATCTT
>JBBSPH010000278.1:0-3554 GCA_038258985.1 Flavobacteriales bacterium | reverse complement strand
AATTAATAAAATATTTATATTTTTATCTACTGTTCCAGTTTTTTATGAAAGCTTAATAGTTATTAAAAATAGTTTCAAACAATTCCTATTAGCAAATAATTTTAATCATTTTTCATCACACTAAATTTGAATATAAGAACGATACATTCAAACTTATAAAGAGTTTTGATTGTTACCACTTTAACAAATTAAGACATTAGATAAACTAAGATATCAAATCTTCTTTGGATGAGTAATTTAATTACCGTAACTACCAAAAAATAAACTCAATTTATCAAAATTAAATTCACACGAAATATACACATCAAAGATATTTCAATTTCTGACTCGATTGAAACAATTAAAAGTATCCTTCCGAAATTTAAATTCTTCCAAATACCCTTCCCTTTCAAGAGAAATAGTCCCTTGTTTGTATTTCATAAGAGGTTGATTTGAAAGTCGAATAAAGACATTTTTTTTACCTTGGTCATTGTTTTCAAACTCATCATCTGATACAAATCTTATCTTCATTTGATGTACATCTTCAATTTGTTCACAATCTAGATTTTTTTCTTGTATAGCTACATGAACCATATCTAAACATACAATATACTTTCCTACATTATAGTCTAATATTTCATTATCCAGATGATATGCGTATTCATTCTCTTCCGAAAAATGCAATTCTACATATAATCCGTCTTCGACGCAAGCTGCCCAACTCCCAATTAGTAGATTCTTTGACACTTCATGGGTGTGAACAGAACCACACATTAAAGTAAGAAGTAAAATTAAAAGAGAAACTAATTTATTTACCATTCCAAATATAATTTTGCGCATTCACCCAATTGTTATAACCAAATCTATTGTATTCAACCCATCCTATTCTCCGAAACCCCATAGTTGCTGAATTATCATACATATTTATTCTATTTGCAAATCTTGCATCTATATCCCCAACTCGAACAGAACTTCCATGGAGTTGAATTTTAGCAACTTTGTTTTCATACCAATATCTTGTCCCATAATTCCCCCCAGTAGTATACCAGCCTGACGCAGAAGTAGCAGTACTATAGTCAAACAAATCTTGTATTCTCATTCCATCTGGAAACTGTTTATCAAGAACTGGCAATTTCCCTCTATTATAAAGCCTTGATATCCTCATTCCTCTTAATACTGCCATATAAGGGTCCTTACTAAGATCTAATGAACTAAGACCATTTCTATTGATATGACGAATTAGGGCCTTATTTTTCAATCCTTCAATTCCTAAATGTGCTGCATGGTTCAATCCTGCCACTGTTGCTCCCACCGCTGCTCCTCTCCAAAAATCACCACCGGCAAGCTCTGAACCTATTCCTCCAGCTACGCTCGATCCAGCAATTTGTGCCACTGCTCCTAAGCTCGACGTCCCTGATCCAACAAGAGATCCAAGAGTTCCTGCTGCAAATGAAGACAAACTCGGGGTTTGACCAAAGGCAGCACCTACCATAGCATTACTATAACCATGCACAGTAGCTCTTCCCACCTCATATAACGCTTTGCCTCCAAAAGTATTTGCACTGCCTCCTATTGCACCAAAAGCGGAGCCGACACCTGCTGTAACTGCCCCTGAAACTGCCCCAATAGCGAGATTTCTGCCAAACTGACCCCAGCTCCAATTGTCAAATCCACCTGAGCTTAATGCAATATTTGCAGTATATCCAGCACCACTTATAGCTGCTGCAATTCCAATCACGGCCAGAAAGCCAAATTCCCCGTCAGGATCAATCATCATCACTGGATTATTCCCCATGGCTAAATAAGGCGATGCAAACTGATTCTGAGGATCCATAGCTAGCCACCTGCCCAATGCAGGATCATATTGCCGGGCATGGAAGTCATACCAGCCAGTCTCATCATCCCAATTCTTATTCTGAAACAATTCCCTGGTCTCCTGCTCCCCTTCTCTAATCTCTTGCATAGCAATCATACCGTAGCTATAGTATACGGTACCCTGAATAAAGGGGGACTCATTTACCTGTACACTGAAATCGTCAAAGAATGCCTCGGATGGTTCTGGGCTATCGTTGCTTAAATATATGTAATAATAGCCGGGCTCCTCTGCCAAAACTTCCTGATACAGCCGTTCATGCTCAACATTAGTTCCGTCTTCACGAGCGGCCTCACTGAGCTGTACAAACCCACCATGCTTGTAATTCTTATCCTTATCAAAAAAGATATAATTCAAATAAGCAGGAGGGGCTTTGCTATCCTTTGAATTTTTGACAAGCAAACCTCCAAAAGGGCTACTATTTTCGGAAAATGAGCTGAATTGAGCTGCTGTGACTGTCCCATCAAATCCTGCAGATACTCCACTGCTTGCCAATGTATTTACTAAGGAGATGAGCATTGGACTCATCTTCTTTTTGTTTAGATCAAGGTATTTACCAAATGCCTCCATCCTTACTGTATCTCCCGGCAAAACATGTATTGCTTTTGCAATGCCAATATTCTCACCTTGCCCACCAGCAAGTCTTATGGCAACTTGACTATCTTTTGCTTTTGTGTGATTAAAAAGGGATTCTGAAACTCGTGTGGCATTTTCATAATCAATAAATTGTTGGCTTTCTGCTTCATATGATTTGTCTTCAAATGTTGCCAGACTATTTACCATATCAGCGGTCTCTTGCATAACGACCCAATTGTTCCCTAAATGGTCTAGCATGTAATACCGATATTTCCCAGTTGCCACGTCCAATTGTCCCATCGGGTGATTAATAAATTTGACCACCCCATTTCCCAATTCTAACTCCCCCACATAATCTCTTGTAAGGCTAGTTTGTCCTGATATATCTCTAACTTCCTTAAACCTATCCCCTCCTGCATTATAGGTATACTGGATAGTATTCCCGTTCGAAAAACTAATATTTTGAGGCAAATCAATTACATTATAACTAATGGATGAGATCCCCTTGTTCTTGTCTTGAATCAGGTTTCCAGCGGTGTTATAATAATAATCATTCCCTGAGGTATTGCCGTCATTAAAGCCAGTGGCATTAGTGGAAGCTGGAGCATTGTCTATTACTGACAGAAGTTGATTGCCTGAATAAGTGTAAGATAGCTGGTCTGTAACTGGGGTAGTAGATGATCCATGCAATCGTCTTGTCAATCCAAGTATGTTACCGTTATCACTATAGGATATTTGGTTTTCATCAAAAGCATTGGGAATACTCCAAGTGGATGAACCTATAGGCCTTATTTTAGTGTCCGTATCTGTCAATCTACCGGCAAGATCATACGTATAATTAAAGGCTGCCTCTATATCTAGCATATTTACACTGCTCACCGTAGACGAAATCATCCCATCATAGCGAGATGTACTTCCTGACCCAATATCTTGATTGTAGCCTAGCTTCTCGTTGAAAACCACTTCATCTGTGGTTGGTATTCGATAGTCAAGCTCTTTTAACCAGCCTTGTGGCGTATATACTTCCTCTAGATTATAAAAATAGCTTGCACCATTATCCCTACTATGTATCTCTATCAGATAAGCCTGACCTAACGCATTATAAGAAGTGGAACTAAGTAGGATT
>JBBSPH010000277.1:0-3566 GCA_038258985.1 Flavobacteriales bacterium | reverse complement strand
TAGCAGCTTTGATGAGTTTTGAGAAATGGAGTCCGGAACTGATATCCAAACGCCTGAACAAGGATGGTGAAACATGTGTTAGCCATGAGACCATCTATGACTGGATATGGAAGGCCAAATACAGCAACCATACCAGGCACAGGTCATATAAGCAGCTACACAAAGATCTACGCCACGGTGGACGTAGACAAAAGCGTGGAAACATCAAGGATAATCGAGGCGCCATCAAACAAAGGGTGGACATAGGGCAACGACCGGATGTAGTTGATCACAGATCAAGGATAGGTGATGTCGAGGTTGATCTTATGATTGGTGCCAATCATAAATCAGCTCTGCTGGTAATGACGGACAGGACAACACTGGTAACCATGATCGAGAAGCTGAAGAGTAAAAACGCAGACGAGATAAATAGAAAAATGATTAAAAGATTAACCAATTTTAGCAGCTCATGGATCAAGACCATTACATATGATAACGGAAAAGAGTTCGCCAAACACTATGAGATAGCTGATCTGTTTAATGTCAAAACGTATTTTGCAAGACCATATACATCTCAGGATAAGGGAACTGTAGAAAACAGAATAGGTGTGATCCGCAGGTTTTTCCCTAAGAAGACGGATCTGAGAAAAGTATCCAATAGAAGAATCAAGGAAGTAGAAAAACTCCTAAATTACAGACCTATCAGAAAGTTTAATTATAATAACCCAATAGAAGAACTACAAAACAAGTGTGTTGCACTTATGGGTTGAACTCAGCTTTGTTTTCAAAGCGGCCATCTCTATTTAAATCAAAATTATTCAAACCTTGATTAATTTTTGTAAGATTAATTCAAGACAAAGACAGAATGTAAGAATTTACCTTGCCACTAATCTTTTACTCTTTTCATGACCTTTCACGATCCAACGCTTTCCATTTCTCAATCACTACAAAAAATAAGAAGCACCTCTGATTTACAGACGCTGGTGCGCGATATAGATTTTCTACGTTTATTAGAATCACTTAGGAAAGTGGATGCTTTTTCACACACGTTATCGAGCGATCTACCTGCAGGAACTTCGCATAAAGCAATTAGTTTGCTGCGCAAACTTAAAACAGCCTATGCGACGCCTGCTACGCAACTTTTAATGTTGTTAAAACAACTGGCGATGGAGGTGGCTCCAGAATCGGTTGAAACCCTTGAGGATTTGGCTTCCATGGCGGCTCAAGACAACGATGCCAATTTACAGATCTCAAAACTTCTATTGAAATTTTCAACTGATCATGCAGTTATAAATCTTCTGGAACGTCTGGAGACAGAAGATCCACATGCCATCTACCCGACATCAACCTACCGTACCTCTAGCGGTACAGTGAACAGCAATGAAGACGGCAGTTATATTGAGGCAGTTTTGACCACCTCTACCATGACAGAGATTCATATAGTCGATGGTGTTTTAGGTCTGAATAACTTAACCTTACATAATATCTATAAGCCTCTTGGAAGATGTATCTGTGTGCTGGATACTAATGTAAGTGAGTATTATGGCGATGAAATAAAAGCTTATTTTGAGTTTCATCACATAAAGATGGAACTGCTCGTCTACCGCGCTATGGAAGTAGATAAAGGAATTCATACCGTAGAAGCCCTACTTTCTGACTTTAAAAAAGTGGGTGTTTCTCGACAGGAACCGGTCTTGATCGTCGGTGGTGGAGTTATTGCAGATGTAGGTGGTCTCGCCTGTTCGTTATACCATAGAAGTACGCCTTATGTGATGCTGGCTACCTCAATTGTTTCTGGTATTGATGCTGGCCCGTCGCCTAGAACCTGCTGTGATGGTTTTGGTTTCAAGAATCTATTTGGTGCCTATCATGCTCCCATATTAACCTTGACGGACCGCACTTTTTTTAAGACGCTTAGGACGGGATGGATACGTCATGGAGTGGCAGAGATTATTAAAATGGCTGTTGTTAAGGACAAGGAACTTTTTGAATTGCTGGAGGATACGGGAATTGAGCTGGTGTACACTGGTTTTGGAACTGTTACAGACAACCACATATTACAAAAAAACGGACAGCGCGTTTTATCGCTGGCCATGCGCAGTTATGTGGAGGCAGAATATGGCAACCTATATGAAACGCATCAATGTCGTCCACACGCTTATGGACATACCTGGTCTCCGGGGTATGAGATCCCATCAGGAATGTTGCACGGCCACGCTGTAGCTTGTGGTATGGGACTAGGCGCGCAGCTCAGTTTTATTCAAGGCTGGATCTCACAGGAGGATCGCGATCGCATTTTAAAACTCATCAGTGATTTTGAATTGAGCCTGTGGCATCCTATTTTGTTAGATACAGATTTGATCTATAACGCACAGGTCAAAGTAACTGAAAAACGTGGCGGTAACCTGGTAGCACCATTGCCTAAAGGTGGCATTGGAAAATGTGGGTACCTAAATATCCTGACCAGGGATCAACTGCAACAAGCTATCGAGAAGTATCAAAAAATTTGTGAGACCTACCCGCGTGGTGGACTGGGATTAGAACCGTTGTGTGAGGATGTGGGCCTAGAGAACCCGTCAACAGTGGCAGACAGAACCCTTGCAGATGCGGTCGTACACATTGCGTAATCGATACAAACTATCATCAAAACCAAACAGAATGAAACCTAAAGCATTATTTATAGGCTCTATAGGAGCAGTAGCAGAAACCTCAGAAATACAACGGCAATCCTACAATCAAGCCATGAAGGAAAATGGAGTCAATTGGGATTGGGATATCGCCATCTACAAAAAACTACTTCAAACTAGTGGAGGACAGGATAGACTGGAAACGTTAGCGCTTGCAACGGGTCAAAACTTACCTAGAGAGACCATAGAAAAAATACACGCTCGTAAAACAGAACTTGCAGGACAAAAAATCGTGGCAGATAAGATTGCACCTAGACCTGGACTAGTTGACCTTATAAAGAATGCTATTAAAGATGGTGTGCAGGTGGCCTGGGTGACAACTACAGGTCATGAAAATACAGATGCCATACTCACCGCTTTTGATGGCAAGCTGGACAAGCCTCACTTTAACCACATATTCCACAGGGAAGATGCTGCAAACGGAAAACCGTCGCCAGATATTTATCATGCGGCGCTCAAGAAATTTAACCTAGAAGCTAGGGATTGTATTGCCATCGAGGATTCACTAGATTCAGTACTTTCAGCAAAAGGTGCGGGTATTTTTACGATAGTTGCGCAGGGCGCTTATCATGATGAACCCGTCGTTAATATTGCAAATGTTGTTGTTGATTCGCTAGATCAAATCAAGTGGATGGAACTGAGACAGGCTTATGAAAAAGCGCTCATAGTTGCGTGATAAATCATTAATTTAAGATCTTTCAAACATTGACTAAATCAAATATCCAAGTCGTGAATTTACGTCCCGTAACACCCTCCACTATTTTGAGCGGGCAACTCGCTCGATTACATGAGCAAATGGTAAAAACTGGAACTTCACATGACTTATTAACTCTTGTAGAGCAGTGTCAAAATTTGATTACACCTTTGGATGACTACCTACTCCAGCATTCTTCAACACCT
>JBBSPH010000276.1:0-3573 GCA_038258985.1 Flavobacteriales bacterium | reverse complement strand
TTTGGTGGTATCGTACGTTGCGACCGTGTTGCAGAAGGTATTATTGCCGCTAAGAAAAGCATGGGCGATGCCATGAATGTTCCATTGATCGTAAGATTACAAGGAACCAATGCAGAACTAGCTAAAGAATTGATCGACAACTCTGGAATGGACGTGCAAAGCGCTATCGAATTCCAAGAAGCTGCTGATAAGGTTCAAGCGGTGCTTGCATAACAAGCAATAAACGATAGCTGATTTTCAGTAGATCGATTATTTATAGAAAAAACCATCTCGTGAGAGATGGTTTTTTGTTTTAAAGAGGAATTCAGTTTTTATCTAGCCAGCCGTTTCTCGACTTTCGCTCGAAATGACTTTCATTCATATTTCAGAATACAAATCATCAATTTGAAAGATAAGATTGAAGGAAATTAAAAGCTAATTCAGACCAGTAATGAGCGACAGTCGAGAGTTACTTTGGAATAATGTAGTGGATTAAAATTTTTATCGACCAGTATCGAGCGACAGTCGAGATATGGTCTTTTCAACAAAACTATCAATAAGTCACAATCAAAAAACCATCCCGATATCGGGATGGTTTTTTAATATGTCATTAGAAACTGTAGTTTCTATCATTTAATCTTCTTCCTCCTCTTCAGATTCCTCATCTGCAATCTCAGCAGCTTCTGCATTAGGATCCATTACTGGGAGTGCATCTGGATCAGCCATTTCCGCATCGTCATAATCGTCTGCGTCAAATGCTTCCATTTGCATCTCTAGTTTTTGAGAAATTTTCACAAGGTACTTTACATCTTCCGTAAGAACCTCGACAGCATTAATAGTTTCATTCTTGTGGTTTTTAAAGGTAATCACATCGTCATCACCATAACCATCTGGATAACGGGCAACCAAAAGTTGGAGTACGTCAGGTGTTAGCTTCTTATAATCAACGATTACATTTCTCATAACTGGTGTTTCAATTTTTGGGTAAAGTATAAAAATAAGTTAGTACAAGCAATTTTTTTAAAAACAGATTCTTTAAGACAGATACTTTTTGAATGCATCACGTATTTGCTGCACGGGCACCACACAATCCGTTTGGTAAGAACCTATGGAATTGAGTAAAACAAAACGTACCTCGCCATTTACATTTTTCTTGTCATGCGCCATAAAGCCTATGATTTGATCAATATCTGACCTGCTAAAGTGCACATCAAGTTCCAGTCCTTCATAAAACTCCTCGATCTGGGAGAGGTCCTGAGATGACAGTCCCGTATGCTCATGACTCAAATAGGATTCGATCACAATTCCCGCAGCAACCGCCTCGCCATGAAGCAAATCATCATGGGCATCACTGGACATACAGTATGATTCAATTGCGTGACCAATGGTATGTCCATAATTTAACGATTTGCGCGCATCCTTTTCAAACGGATCGCTCATTACGACATCATTTTTAATAATTATGGATTGATAAATCAAGGATTCAAAAGTGCTGTTATCAAAATTGAAATCAAGATCACACATATTCTGCCAGTAGGCACGGTCTGCAATTAATCCATGTTTAAACATCTCAATACTCCCATTGCGCAGCTGCATTTGCGGTAGGGTATCTAGAAAGCTAGGATCAACGAGCGTCATTACCGGCGGTACAATAACGCCTACCTGATTTTTTAAGGGACCTAGATCTACACCATTTTTCCCACCTATGGACGCATCAACCATGGCAAGCAGACTTGTAGGCACATGAATAAATTCTATACCACGTTTAATAGTAGCCGCTACAAAACCACCTAAATCGGTTACCACGCCGCCGCCCAGGCTTATAAAAAGACTATTGCGGTCGCAATTCAATTCTATAAGCGCATTCCAGACGCCACTACAAGTATCGATATTCTTGAACTCTTCACCAGCATCAATCTCAATCACTTCAATAGGAGCGGTCGTCTCTAGTCGAGCGATAAATGACGCATAACAATGTTCCATCGTATTCTCGTCCACCAGCACAAAAACGGTACTCGGCTGCTTTTGGGCTACAAACTGGTTCATTTCTTTGTAGCATTGCTCGCCAAAATGAATGGCATAATTATCGTTTACTATGGATGTCATGGCTGGAGAGCGTTGAACGTTGTTGGGAATTCCGCTTTCGCGAAAGCGGAAAAGCCACCTGTATTATTGCATTGAAAATTCAATACCAAAAGTACCAACTCTTTAACAAAAGCCATCCGTTTCCATTTTATATTTGCTACATGAATCACGACATTTTTGAGAATACCGAAACTGCATTTGCCCTAAAATCTGATGCCGAGCTGAAGAAATCCCGATTTATCTTTTCCATGATGGGAAGGCAATGGCTAGTAAATCTAGGGTCGTCGCTAACCATGACCGGTTTAAAACTTGGGTTACCGATCAAAGGACTTATCAAAAAAACAATTTTTAGCCAATTTTGTGGCGGTACCACCGAGGATGAGTGTATGCCGCTAGTAGAGAA
This sequence comes from Flavobacteriales bacterium, assembly GCA_038258985.1. Lineage (GTDB taxonomy): Bacteria > Bacteroidota > Bacteroidia > Flavobacteriales > Flavobacteriaceae > Nonlabens. Next base: position 1,106 of record JBBSPH010000276.1, on the reverse strand, counting down.
AATGTATGGCAAGGGCGTGAGTTCAATACTGGATTATTCGGTAGAGGGAAAATCAAATGAAGCCGATTTTGATAATGTAGTTGGTAAAAAACTGACATTGATCCATGCTGCCTCAGAGAATGATGCGTTGCCATTTGAAGTGGTAAAACCCACCGGAATAGGTCGTTTTTACATTTGGCAAAAGCTAACAGAAGGCAAAGAATTGACCGAAGTCGAACAACTAGAGTGGGAAAGGATCGTAAATAGGGTTGACTTATTGTGTAAAACTGCGGTTGACAGCAACGTTGCCTTACTATTTGATGGAGAGGAAACATGGATGCAAGATTCAGCAGACCAGTTGATACGGGACATGATGCTCAAATACAATCAGGGTAAAGCTTATATCTACAATACTGTACAATGCTACCGTCACGATCGATTGACATATATTCAGGATCTTTATAACGATGCGGTAGAAAACAACTTTATCGTTGGCGCAAAAATTGTACGCGGTGCCTATATGGAAAAAGAGCGTGCCCGTGCAACTCAATTGAATTATCCTTCTCCTATCTGTGCCACAAAAGACGCAACGGACGCGATGTATAATAGCGTCATGAATTTTATCCTTGACCGGCTTGATGTGATCAAGCTATGTGTGGGAACACACAATGAACAAAGTACGCTAGAGGCAATGCAATTTTTGGCCACAAAAAATATTGATCCTAAAAGTGATGATGTTTGGTTTGGTCAATTGTATGGAATGAGTGATAATCTAACTTTCAATCTTGCGGCTGAGAATTATAATGTATTCAAAATTGTTCCCTTCGGTCCTATAAAAGATGTGATGCCCTATTTAATTCGCCGTGCGCAGGAAAACACGTCTGTTGCAGGACAGGTGGGACGGGAATTGACCCTAGTTAATGAAGAGATTGACCGTAGAGGGATCTAGGAAAGTTTCAAATAATTTAATTATCTGGAAGCTATTGAATTAAGATACCTTTTATTATTTTAGGCAATAGGCAATAGGCAATAGGCAATAGGCAATAGGCAATAGGCAATGATTATTCCTCAATCACCATTTTTTCCACACGAGCATATCGATCACAATTGGTGACGATCAATGCTGT
>JBBSPH010000275.1:0-3600 GCA_038258985.1 Flavobacteriales bacterium | reverse complement strand
TGATAACGTGGTCTCTTTCGCCCAAGCGAACACAAAAAAAGCGATCTCAAATGAGATCGCTTTTTTTTAAATAGTTCATGCTTAAAACCATATCTCGACTATCGCTCGATACTGGTTTAATGAAATTTTATAGCTCCAGCGCCTTCTTTACATCGTTGTCCATCAACAGCTCAATCGGGCTTTCTAATGCCTCCTTAATCGCAACTAGGAATCCAACAGATTCTTTACCGTCAATGATCCTGTGGTCATAAGACACCGCTAGGTACATCATGGGACGTGCAACGATATCGCCATCGATGACCACAGGTCTCTCAATGATGTTGTGCATTCCCAAAATTGCGCTCTGTGGCGGATTGATAATCGGTGTGCTCATCATACTACCAAAGATTCCACCATTAGTGATAGTGAACGTTCCACCCGTCATTTCATCGACCGTGATTTCTCCATCTCTTGCGCGCAATGCCAATCGTTTCACTTCTTGCTCAACGCCTCTAAAAGAAAGATTTTCTGCATTTCTAATTACAGGAACCATCAACCCTTTAGGTCCTGAAACTGCAATCGAAATATCAGCAAAATCATACGAAATCATCTCCTTTCCATCAATCATACTATTGACCGCCGGGTACATTTCTAATGCTCTTGTCACAGCTTTGGTGAAGAAGGACATAAATCCTAATCCAACACCATGCTTTGCTTTAAAGGCATCTTTGTACTCGGTACGCAATGCGAAAATCGCGTGCATGTCAGCTTCATTGAAAGTCGTCAACATCGCAGTTTCATTCTTCACGCTTACCAATCGCTCTGCCACTTTTCTGCGTAGCATAGAAAGCTTAGAACGTGACTCGCCACGAGATCCATTTCCTGGAGTTCCCATAGATGGTTTTCCTTCTGCTTTAACGGCATCGTCCTTAGTAATGCGACCATCACGACCGGTTCCAGTAACCGATTTTGCATCTATTCCTTTCTCGTCAAGTGTTTTCTTAGCCGCAGGACTTGGTGTACCGCTGGCGTAAGCTTTTTCTTTTGCTCCGTTAGGTTGTGGTGCTTTTTCAGAATTCTTTTTGTCTTCTGTTTTATCGTCTTGCTTGTTCAATTCCTTTTCAGGATCGCTACCTCCACCTTCATCACCTTTACCCATAGAAGAAGGTGCTTTTTTAGCGTCCTCTTCATTGCTATCGGCTTCAGATTTCTTATTGCCAGAGCCGCCTTTGTTGGGGTTTTCTGCTTCTGTATCGATAAGACATACAACAGCGCCTACAGCAACTGCATCGCCTTCTTCAGCTTTTAAGGTAATGATACCGCTAGCTTCTGCAGGGAGTTCCAGTGTTGCTTTGTCGCTATCAACCTCTGCAATGGCTTGGTCTTTTTCAACCCAATCGCCATCAGCGACTAACCATTCTGCTATTTCTACTTCTGTAATCGACTCGCCCGGTGAGGGCACTTTCATTTCTAGAGCCATAATGCTATTTGTTGGTATTAAATACGTCTTCTATTACTCGTGCCTGTCTCGCCTTGGATCTCGTAGAGCTTCCACTGGCTGGTGCGGCATACATGTTTCTGGAACACACTCTCCAGCTTCTCGTTTCTGGCATGTGTAACATCAAGTGGGAATAAGCTCCCATGTTGCGCGGTTCTTCTTGCGCCCATACAACATCTTTCGACCCGTACTTCTTGATGATTTTATTGATTTGCTCTACTGGTAATGGGAACAATTGCTCTACCCTCACTAACGCTACATCATTGCGGTCGTGTTCTTCTCTATATTCCAATAGGTCATAATAGAATTTTCCACTGGTGAATACTAGGGTTTTTGCTTTCGCGAAAGCGTCTCCATCAACATCTATCACCTCTTGAAAATGACCTTTAACGAACTCGTCAATAGTGCTTACTGCACGTGGGCTTCTCAACAAGGATTTAGGAGTGAAAACGGTTAGCGGCTTGCGATAATTGACCAACATCTGGCGTCTCAACAGGTGAAACATATTTGCTGGTGTCGTACAGTTTGCCATCCACATATTGTCTTTTGCACATAATTGTAAATAACGCTCCATACGTGCGCTGGAATGCTCTGCGCCTTGACCTTCATAACCGTGTGGCAGTAGCAGCACGAGTCCGTTTTGGTTTTTCCACTTGTCCTCACCTGCACTAATGTACTGGTCAATCATGATCTGTGCACCGTTGGAGAAATCCCCAAACTGTGCTTCCCATATCGTTAAGGTTTCTGGCTGTGCCATCGCATAACCGTACTCAAAACCTACAACGCCATATTCTGATAAGTGCGAGTTGTAGATCTCCATCTTCCCTTTTGCATCAAGGAAATTGTGGAGTATAAATTCGTTCTCGTGATTCTCTGATTTTACGACGGCATGTCTGTGAGAAAAAGTACCTCGCTCCACATCCTGACCGCTCATTCTCACGTTATAACCTTCCTGCATCAAAGATCCATAGGCTAAATGCTCGCCCATCGCCCAGTCTAGTTTGTTCTCATCAAACATTTCCTGTCTAGATTCCACAATCTTTTTGATCTTACGGATGAAGTTTTCCTCCTCAGGCAAGGTCGAAATTACCTTAGTAATTTCTTGTAATTTCTTTTTGGCCACACCAGATTTGACAATTTTCATCATCATTTTCTCATCTGCCGTTTCATAACCTTCCCATTCATCCTGCATGAATGGAGTGATTACGGTGTTTTCCTGTTCTCTAGAGGTAGCCAGTTGATCTTCCAGATTTTCTTTATACTTAGACTCCAGATCTGCAACTGTTCCCTCTTCTATAATTCCAGCTTTCAACAATTTATCTGCATAGATATCACGAGCATTTTCATGCTTGCTGATGGCCTTGTACAATTGTGGTTGAGTGAACCGTGGTTCATCACCCTCATTGTGCCCGTATTTTCTGTAGCCCAATAGGTCAATAAATACATCACTCTTAAATTGCATCCTGTATTCCAGGGCAAAATTCATAGCATGTACTACCGCTTCTGCATCATCTGCATTCACATGGAGTACTGGGGATAACGTCACTTTGGCAATGTCAGTACAATAAGTACTAGATCGTGCGTCTAGATAGTTGGTAGTAAAACCAACTTGGTTATTTACGACTAGATGAATAGTTCCTGCAGTTTTGTAGGCATCGAGTTTGGCCATTTGGACCACTTCGTAAACAATTCCTTGACCAGCGATGGCAGCATCACCGTGAAGTACGATAGGTAACACCTTGGAAAAATCATCTGGCGTATGCATGTCCTGCTTAGCACGGGCAATACCCTCTACAACTGCACCTACGGTTTCTAGATGCGATGGATTTGGAACAATATTTAAATTGATCTGGTTGCCATTATCTGTTTTGCGTTTACTGGTGTAACCCAGGTGATATTTTACATCACCATCAAACACATCCTGCTCGTAATCCTTCCCATCAAATTCAGAAAAGATATCTGACACTGGCTTGCCAAAAATATTACTCAATACATTCAAACGTCCACGGTGTGACATTCCCAATACGAACTGATTCACTCCGTGGTCTGCTGCATTTTCAATTAAACTATCCAGTGCGGGAATCAAGGACTCATTCCCTTCTAGGGAAAAACGTTTCTGCCCT
>JBBSPH010000274.1:0-3731 GCA_038258985.1 Flavobacteriales bacterium | reverse complement strand
TGGTGTGGTAACCCTTGTTTTTATGCTATTTTACCTCCTTCCCGGCGATCCTGCACAGATGATGATGGGACAAAATGAGAGTCAGCAACAACTGGCTACATTACAGGCAAAATATGGTTTTGATAAGTCTATAGGTACTCAATATCTTTACTTTCTTAATGACTTGAGCCCAGTATCGCTGCACAGCGAGCTATCAGGAGGCTTTACGTATAATGACGATAAGTACACGGGAGTAGAGGTCGCCACTATTGGAAATACCAGCTTAATGCTCAAGTGGCCATACCTGCGGGAATCCTTTCAAAAATCGGGAAAAAGAGTCAGTACTGTGATTGGTGAAACCCTGCCAAACACCATTCTTCTGGCAGTTTGTGCGATCAGTATCGCGATGGCAATAGGCCTTGTATTGGGCGTCATTTGTGCATTGAATAGAAATAATTGGGTTGACAATACGATTCAATTGATAAGTACTATGGGAATGAGCGTTCCCAGTTTTTTTAGTGCCATCATATTTGCTTTCTTATTTGGTTATCTCTGGCATGAGTACACTGGGCTGCGGATGAGTGGTAGTCTATACGAGTTGGATGACTACGGCGAGAACGTGGTACTGCAATGGCGCAACCTGATTTTGCCTGCTGTTGTTTTGGGAATACGGCCGCTAGCGGTAATAAGTCAGTTGATGCGCAATAGCTTATTAGAGGTCATGAGCCAGCAATACATCGTCACTGCATATGCTAAAGGATTAACCAAATACCAGGTGATTGTCAGGCACGCATTCAAAAATGCGCTCAATCCCGTGATCACGGCGGTAAGTGGTTGGTTTGCCAGCATGCTGGCCGGTGCTGTTTTTGTGGAATATATTTTTAATTGGAACGGGCTGGGAAAGGAAATTGTAGAAGCATTAAATACGCTTGATCTTCCCATCATTACTGGCGCCGTTTTGGTGATTGCCACATTATTTATCGTGATCAACATTTTGGTAGATTTTGTTTACGTTTGGCTGGATCCGCGGGTGAAACTCGATTAAAGCGGCCTAGTTTATGGAGTAGATCGTTGAAAGTGGGCGACCTCGTAGATTATCAATATCTTTGTGATTTCAAAACCTAAGGACCCTAACGCTCTAAAAGCCCTTTAGACCATGAAACAATTTTTACTTCTTATTTTTCTTTGCGCCAGTAGCTTTTCTTTCGCTCAAGGCGAAAGCGAACAAATCAAGGCAGATTTTCAGAAATATGCTAATGCGTTAAAAAGCAAGCAATACACTCAGGCCACTTCTTTCATGCCAGAAGCAGTTTTTACGGTAATCAGTAAAGACCAATTGGTTCAGGAAATGAAAAACACGCTGGACAGCTCAGAAACTGAGATAAAAATCAATGGCATTGAGATCACAAGTATAGGAACCAAAATGACTCTTGATGGCACAGATTATACGCCATTCAGTTTTACCCAGAACTTTGACATCAAGTACCTCAATCTTTTTGATGCTACTGATGATGAGCAGTCCCGTAACTCTACTACCAAATTTATAGTGCAGATGCTCAACGAGTCAATCCCAGAATCAAACGTCAGCTTTGATAAAAAAATAGAGGTATTTAAAGTGAGCAGCGCAAAACGGGCAGTTGCCGTGAAAACCACCAATGGAGGAAACTGGAAGTTTCTTATCATTGAAGCACAACTACGCAGCCAGCTGGCAAAAATATTGCCTGCCGAGGTGCTAAAAAAAATCAACCCATGAGAAAAAACATTGTCGCCGGAAACTGGAAAATGAATTGTGACCTGCCCATGACGCAGGATCTGATTGCCAAAATCAAAAAAGCCTTACCAGAAACCCTGGATTGCGAGTTGATGGTGGCTCCCTCGCATCCATTTTTATATGCCGCTTTTCAAGCTTCCCTAGATACACCTATTGAGGTGGTAGCACAGAATGTCTCTCAGCATGAGAACGGTGCTTTTACAGGAGAGGTTTCTATCGATATGTTACAAAGCGTTGGTGTTCAAACGGTAATTATTGGTCATTCCGAGCGCCGCTATTCTTTTCATGAAACAGATCAAGATCTAGCCGAAAAAACGAAGGCTGCCATCGACAAGGGAATGCGGGTTATTTTCTGTTTTGGCGAGCACCTGGAAGACCGCAAGTCGGGCAATCACTTAATAACCGTGAAATCACAGTTGGAAAACGCCTTGTTTGCCCTAGAACCTAAAGAGTGGAAGCAAGTCGTACTTGCCTATGAACCTGTATGGGCAATAGGTACCGGCGAGACTGCCAGTCCAGAGCAGGCGCAGGAAATGCATGCTGGGATCAGAAAATTTGTGGCCGGTAAATTCGGTGATAAGATAGCAGACAAGGTGAGCATTCTGTATGGCGGTAGCGTTAAACCTGCAAATGCTGCAGAGATTTTTGCAAAGCCAGATGTGGATGGTGGCCTTATAGGCGGCGCCTCCCTAGATGCGGACTCCTTCATTGCCATCGCAAAAGCATTTTAAATGTCAAAAGTTACCGATCAATTGTACGTAGAATATACGTTCACCGTACAGCCCACGCAGCCCTGGAACGATATTCTAGCAGCAGACCTTGGATTGCTGGGTTTTGAGAGTTTCATGGAAACTGACACGGGATTACTGGCCTACATTCAAAAAGACCACGATCGCGACGATCTTATGAACGATTTTGAATTGCTGCAGCATGATCTGGTAGAGATCGCTTTCGCGAAAGCGAACATCCCAGCCACCAACTGGAACCATGAGTGGGAATCGAACTTTGAACCTATTATCGTGCAGGATCGTTGCATGGTTAGAGCACCATTCCATGAACCGCGCGAGGTAGATTTTGACATTATCATAGAGCCGAAGATGAGTTTCGGTACGGGTCACCACCAGACCACGCACATGATGCTGGAGCATTTATTGGAACTGGAATTGACAGACCAGAAAGTACTGGATATGGGCAGTGGGACAGGAGTTTTGGCAATTCTTGCCCAGATGCGTGGCGCGACAGCCGTCGATGCAATTGACATTGATACCTGGTGTTATGCAAATGCCCTAGAAAACGTAGAGCGCAACAATGCAGATAAGGTTACCGTAATTTTAGGTGGTGCCGATCAATTACAGGATCGTTATTATGATACGATCATTGCAAATATCAACCGGAATATATTGCTCGCAGACATTCCAACCTATGCAAAATGCCTTTCCGCTGGAGGGACTTTATTATTGAGTGGCTTCTATGCGGCAGATCTTGATGCTATAACGGCAGCTTGTACAAAAGTTGGGCTTGAGTACATAAGCCATAAGCAGAAAGACGATTGGGTAGCTCCAATACTACGCAAAAAGTAAAATTGAGTTAAACGCGATTCCTCTAGTACATCTTTCATTAATTTTGCAGCCATGAAAATGAGTACACAGATACAAGAGCTTCCAGAACTGGACGTTGCGGTGGCTGAAAAGAAAGAAAACATCATTGTTCTTTTCAATGATGAGGTCAATACATTTGACCATGTTATAGATATGCTAGTTGAGGCTTGCGATCATACACCTATCCAGGCAGAACAGTGCAGCTTGATCGTACACTACAAAGGAAAATGTAAGGTCAAAACTGGGGATTACGATGATCTCGAACCTCGATGCTCCATGCTGTTAGAGGCAGGTTTGACTGCGGAGATTCAGTAAGGTTAGTAGTTCAAAGTTTAAGGTTTCAAATCTGCTATTTTTTGGTAGCGGATAGTTATTTTAGATTA
>JBBSPH010000273.1:0-3749 GCA_038258985.1 Flavobacteriales bacterium | reverse complement strand
CTATTGCTTGCCGGCTGTAAGGAAAAACCTGTGGTGATCAACGATCCCAGAAAAAACCCGGAGCAATTTATAAAAGTGGACAGTTCAATTCGAGAACTACAGGTCCTAAAGCAGGATACCTACCTCAACGATCTGGATCCCAATGCCGGGATAGCTATTGAAACGGATCGCGTCAACATGTTCTATCGTACTGACAGTGATACCGTGAATGATTACTATGATTACACTATTAATCAAGAGTTTAATGGTCGATCTACGGCAAGTGATGGCGTGAGTTACTTACATCTTTCCAAAGACGGGCAAGTGTTGGACTATGAAATTCTGAAGAATGATAGATCTACATTGCGCTTCCGGTTTATGCGGGACAGCACCATCCATGAATATTTCCCAGAGAAAAAACCAGGGAAAATACCTACTGTAATTCCTGACTAGCCCAGTGTAGCAGAGTGTCAAATTGCTGTTCCCGACTCATATGACTGGTATCGAGTAGTTTTGCATCATCTGCCTGTATCAACGGACTATCGGCACGAGTAGAATCGATGCGGTCACGCTCGATCACGTTTTCCAAAACATCTGTGTAATCAACATCTTGATCCCGGTCCAGTAATTCCTCGTAACGTCGTTTTGCCCGCACATCTGCAGCAGCGGTCATAAATACTTTGAGTTCTGCATTGGGAAAAACGACTGTTCCTATGTCACGACCATCCATGACCACACCTTTAGCAGCGCCCATTTTTTGCTGCTGTTCTACCAGTTTTGCTCGCACGGCACTATTGGAAGCAACAATACTGACCACGTTACTTACCTCTAGCGTGCGTATTTCATTTTCAACATTCCTGTTATTGAGGCACACTTCATTGTTTCCCGTTTCTGGATTGCGCTCAAAGGTGATGGCAATTTCCTTTAGGCGGTGTTCTAAAGCTTCGGTATCTAGTTGGCCGTTAGTGAGTAGGTTTTCGCTTAAAGCGAAATAGGAAACCGCTCTATACATGGCACCAGTATCTACATAGAGGTAGCCTAATTTTTTGGCGAGCTGTTTTGCTACCGTACTTTTTCCCGTACTGGAGTGGCCGTCAATGGTAATGGTAATCTTGTCCTGCATATTATTGCAAGTTAATATTTACACCTATAAAACTGGTGTGTGACGCTAGACTATATCGGGAATGGGAATAACTGAATCGTATTTTGTTCATTTTGAGCGAGAAACCAGCGCTCAATCCAGAAAAAGCGCGGGTATCCTGAATCCGCAGTTCCTCTGCCCTGCGAAAGCTATAGCCCAGCCGCAACTCAAATACACTCTCGGGAAATATCTCTAGGCCCAGCACTGTATGGCGCAACGCATTATTGAAAAAACCAGGTTTATCCTCGACCACATTTCCATCCAGATCCCGCTGCGCATTTGCCTCGTTTGTGAAAGCGATGTCCCATTTCTGTAGGTTTTCCAGCGTCACGTGTAACCGCAGCGGTAACGTGCGCATAGTATTCGAAAAACCAACGGCCACCTCTAAGGGTAGGCTTTCATAGACTTCATTGTAGGCTGTGAACTGCGTTCCTATATTGCGCACCACAAGCGCACCACGTATCGCTTTTTCTTCATCATAGTACAGCACGCCCAGATCAATGGCACCGCCCAGCGAAGTAAAATTTTCCAGTTTTGAGCTGATTAATTTTGCATTGGCACCCACATAAAAATCTGACCACGGGATGTTATAGGCATAACCTACCGACACTGCGACCTCATTCCCGCCAAATTCTCCGGTAGCATTTCCCTGTTCGTCAAAGCCATCAAATTTCCCATAATCCAGATAGGTCACACCGGCATGGAAGGTCTGCACATGGCGGTCCCAGGTGTAGGCATAACTTGCCGTCCCATAATTCACATCGCCCAGGTAATTCACGTAGTTGACCTGGAGTTGATTGTCCATTTTGGCATTGATGGTTGCTGGGTTGTAGAGCGCTGTAGTCGGGTCATAATCCACAGCGGTGAGCACACGACCGCCCAATGCCGCCTGTTTAGTTCCCGAAACCAAGTTTAGGAATTGGTAGGTATTCTCGCCACCTATTTGCGCCTGGCAATAAGGCATACAAATAAAGTTGAGGAATAAAACAAGTAAAGTCTGGCGCATGAACGGTTTGGGAGTTGCACTAAGGTAACGACTGCAAGTTTAATTTATTTTTAACCGGCAGTAAAGCCTACCACCATTATTTGTCCTCAAAACTATGATGGCAATAATGTCTGCTGTAAGCAATGCTGACTTTTTATGTTTCGCTTTCGCGAAAGCGAGCTACCATCAAGCTATTTTCTATCCTAGATGTAGACAGTCTAAAAACGAATCACTTGCAAGTTTGCATCGAGTTTGTCTACAAAGAGCATCACAGCTACCTTTACCGGCAAAGTGATAGAGATGATAGTGAGCATTTGGGAACTTTTGAAACTTTGTACCGACGTAGGCCTGCTGGTCCTTATTTGGATGGTGCAATTGGTGGTCTATCCCAGTTTTTGTCATTTTGGCAAGGAGGGCTTCGACCGCTGGCACCATATCTACATGAGGAATATTACATTTATTGTCCTGCCGTTGATGGTGGGACAATTACTCTTGTCGGGATATCTTTTATATGTAGCACAGTTTTCTGCTCTAAGAATTGCCGATTTCCTGCTAGTTGGTAGCATGTGGTTGTCCACTGCCCTATTCTATAAACCGCTACATGAAAAGTTAGTGGCTAGAAAATTTGATACTGATTTGTGTGGACGACTGGACTGTACCAACTGGTGGCGGGTTGTAGGCTGGACTCTGATTGTCGCCTTGCACTTTTTCTAGAATAGGTTTTGAAAGTTTTTATTATCTGCAAGACAAAAACACAAATTAAAATTTATGAAACTCACCTTACAACTAGCCGCCATTTATAATGTCCTCTGGGGTGCATGGGTAGTGATTTTTCCTCAGATGTTTTGGGAACTCGTCGGTATGGAGCCACTCAATCAGCCGATGGTCTGGCAGGGAATGGGAATGGTCATAGGTGTTTATGGACTAGGCTACTGGTGGGCAAGTTATGACCCCATGCGCCATTGGCCTATCGTTGCCGTTGGAATGCTAGGCAAGATTTTTGGACCGCTTGGTTTTATCTTCAACTACGCGCAGGGTAAAGTGCCTTTTGAATTCATTTACACGTTGGTAACCAACGATTTTATTTGGTGGATTCCGTTTTTCTTGATTTTGAAAAAAGTTCACGTGGAGTATAAGTGGAAATTGAAGTAGAAAACTTTACCGCATCATTGCTTGAGAGGAACAGTTTTAGGCTAATGAATTTCATGATTGCATCTGATGAAATTGGGTGGTTATGGAAGAATTTTTGGAACATCAACCTATCCGTCTTCCACCCGGCTATCGCCGTGTGGAATCCACCTTTCCTCTTCTGAGGAAAGGAGTTTTTTTTAAAAAAAATCAGTTTTTGTGATGCGACTGAGCATCTAAAGATGCTTGTAACTCCTCGCCTTAGAAAAGGCGAGGACAGAAGTGAAACTTGTTTCGCTTCAGGAGTGGTTGAAGTTCCAATGGGCTTGTTTGTTAGTTCTGGTTTTATTATGATCACGGAACTTCAACCTATCCGTCTACAATTCGCCATCGCTCATTGTAGCCACCTTTCCTCGTCTAAGGAAAGGAGTTTTTTGGATTTTAGGTTTTGATGGGAAACTAAGGCATCCGAGAATGCAAACAACTCCTCGCCTTAGAAAAGGCGAGGACAGAAGG
>JBBSPH010000272.1:0-3750 GCA_038258985.1 Flavobacteriales bacterium | reverse complement strand
TTTATTGTTAATGTATATAAAATAAAGCGAAGCAACATTTTCTTTTTTTTGAAATTGAGATTGAGCGACACTTCCTTCCAGTTTTAGTAAACGCTCATTGAACTTTTCCTTTTGACGCAGGAAGAACAAAGACTCTAATAAATAATTGTTCCCTTTGAGAAAGAACACTGGATTCAACTGAATCATAGCTTCATTCTCGTAGAAAAGATCCACCCATTTTGAGGCATACTTATAGCAATTCAAAAAATCCTGCATCAGGAAACCGTACCACAAATAAGCCTTGTACAACCACAATTTCTCCCTAAAACCTAGATCTGCAATATCATATTTAGGCAGTCGCGCGTTGAAATATTCCGTGATTTGGCGGCTTTCTGCCTCATCTTTTACATAACCTGTTTTGAGCAAGATTCCGTATAGTTGAAGTGATAGGTTTGATAGCTTGCTGGTGAGGACATTTGCCGCGCTCAGCTCTTTTGCCTGGATGGAAAGTTGGTCTGCGCGATCACTTATACTTCGGGTAATGTATTGGGATTCAATTACTTTCTCCAACTCTACGATTTCGTAAGCTAGATTTTTTTCCTCGTTATTGATTGCCAGTTCTTTGGCTTTATCAAGGATTTTCAAACCTTGATTGTACAATCCCTTATGATACAAAATCGAGGCAAAGTCCAGTTGTTCCCTAATCTGGGAGCGTATGTTGTGGTGCGCGGGATTCAGTTTGAGACTAATCAGGATCTGCTTGTAAAGGTGTGCCTTGACATTGGCCAACTGGCGTTTATTGATATCGGTATTGGCCAGAATCAATTTTTCCTTGTATTCTGACGCTTTATCCAATACATTAAAAAGATTCAGGAATTTAGAATCGGCATTGACGCCCAGACGGCCTACGTAGAGCTTGAATTGTCGCTTTTCTGACTTGGTCAGCGACTTGATCAGCACAAATAAAATATCTTTTTGATTCTTTGTCATCAACGACTTATAATTTCAACTTACTGTAAACCAATTAGTTGTTTCTCATTAAATGGATTGAACATCGTATGCTGGTGTGTTCCGCTTTCGCGAAAGCGAACTCCTAAATATACATTAGTGTAACAATAGTAACATTTAAGTAGCCCAAATGTCAAAAAACAACGTTCAAATCTTCGACACGACCCTAAGAGATGGCGAGCAGGTGCCTGGTTGCAAGCTCAATACCGATCAAAAAGTAATGATTGCGCGTCAACTGGATGGCCTGGGCGTTGATATTATTGAGGCAGGTTTTCCCGTATCGAGTCCCGGCGATTTCAAGTCGGTTGTAGAGATTTCCAAAATCGTAAAGAATGCAACCGTTTGTGGCTTGACCCGAGCGGTAGAAAATGACATTAAAGTAGCAGCAGATTCTTTAAAGCACGCTATCAGACCTCGCATTCATACAGGAATCGGGACATCAGACTCGCACATCAAACATAAATTCAACGCTACGAGAGAACAAATTCTCGAGCGCGCGTTTGAAGCTGTGAAATATGCAAAATCATTTGTGGAAGACGTAGAATTTTACGCAGAAGACGCAGGAAGAACCGATAATGAATACCTCGCCCGCGTTTGCGAGGCTGCCATTAAAGCTGGAGCTACCGTGCTTAATATTCCGGATACTACAGGCTATTGCCTGCCCAGCGAGTATGGTGCCAAAATCAAATATCTGAAAGAAAACGTGAAAGGCATCGAGAACGCCATCCTATCCGTTCATTGCCACAATGACCTGGGACTTGCTACGGCAAACTCCATCGAGGGCGTGATCAACGGTGCTCGCCAGATCGAATGTACCATTAACGGCATAGGCGAACGTGCTGGAAATACCGCGATAGAAGAAGTGGTAATGGTGTTGAAACAGCATCCTTACTTGAATCTGGATACAAATATTGATACACGCCAATTGTACGGCATGAGCCAGCTGGTAAGCGATGCTATGGGAATCTATACGCAACCCAATAAGGCGATTGTGGGTGCAAATGCCTTTGCACACAGCTCTGGAATCCATCAGGATGGTGTAATTAAGAACCGCGCGACCTATGAAATTATTGACCCTAAGGATGTAGGTGTAACCGAGTCTGCGATTGTTTTGACCGCAAGGTCTGGACGTGCTGCACTCGCCTACCGCGCTAAAAATGTGGGTTATGAACTGACAAAACTCCAACTGGACGACGTGTATTCCAAGTTTCTGGAATTTGCTGACCGTCAAAAAGAAGTTCAAGACGATGATATCCACCAGATCATTGAGCAGAGTCATTTGTATAGAGAGATTTTATCTGCTTAGTTGGTAGTTCGTAAAATATTTAAAAAACCGAGGAAAGAGAAAAGACCTTAAATTTTTGAAAACTTCAAAGCCTGCTCGAGCGAAGTCGAGAGCGAAAAATTTGATCTAGTTAATTTTCGCTATAATGGTTTGAAGTAATAAGTTAGTGGTAACTGTCGAGTGTGCTGGGAAAATTTTATCCGAAGAACATTTCGGTAATCCGCTTACCGAAGCCGTCCTGCGACGGCTTGACAATAAAGTAAAACGATAGATGAAAAAAACATTATTTGACAAGGTTTGGGATGCCCATGTGGTGGATGCCATTGAAAATGGGCCGCAAGTCTTATATATTGACCAACATTTGATCCACGAGGTCACGAGTCCACAGGCATTCAATGAGTTGGAAAGCCGAGGCATTCCCGTATTACGACCTCATCAAGTAGTAGCCACTGCAGATCACAATACACCGACGGAAAACCAACATTTACCTATTACCGATGAGCTTTCCAGAAAGCAGTTACAACAATTGAGTGAAAACTGCGAGAAACACGGCATAACACTCTATGAATTAGGCCATAAATATAACGGGATCGTCCACGTCATGGCGCCAGAATTAGGAATCACCCAACCAGGAATGACGATTGTTTGCGGTGATTCACATACTTCAACCCACGGTGCGTTCGGTACAATCGCATTTGGAATAGGAACCAGCCAGGTCGCGCAGGTTTTTGCAAGTCAATGTTTATTGTTGACAAAACCAAAAAGCCTGCGTGTTTCTGTTAACGGTAAACTCAAAAAAGGAGTGTTGCCCAAAGATGTGATTCTTTATATTATATCTAAACTGGGAACCAGTGCCGGTACTGGTTATTTCTGTGAATATGCTGGCGATGTGTTTGAGAATATGTCCATGGAAGGTCGCATGACTGTCTGCAATATGAGTATAGAAATGGGCGCTCGTGGCGGCATGATCGCTCCAGACCAGACAACGTTTGATTATGTAAAAGGAAGAAAATTTGCGCCACAAAATGCCAATTGGGATAAAAAAGTAGCCTACTGGAAAACATTGCCGACTGACGATGAAGCAGTATTCCACAAGGAGTATCACTTTGATGCGGCAGACATCGAACCAATGCTGACCTACGGAACAAATCCAGGAATGGGAATCAAACTTACCGACACTATTCCGGAAACAGAAGACGCCTCATTTGAAAAATCATTGGAATACATGAATTTCAAAAAAGGAGAATCCCTTATCAACAAGCCCATCAACTATGTATTTATAGGAAGCTGCACCAACTCGAGGATCGAGGATTTTAGGGTCGCAGCAGATTTTATAAAAGGAAAACAAAAAGCTAATCAAACTCATTTTGAGGTCGGTGCAAAAGTTCGCAAAACCATCGAAGAAATTGGGGGTACAATGCCTGAGAACTTGCCCGTAGCTGACAGTATAAAATCTGTACAAAAAAAAGCTATCAAAT
>JBBSPH010000271.1:0-3765 GCA_038258985.1 Flavobacteriales bacterium | reverse complement strand
TAAATATGGAATCCAGCTCCTCACTCGTATAGGTTAAGGAGGCATCTGGAAAAGTGCGTAAATCATTAGTTGTTTCTTGTGCCCGAGCAAGATCGTTGCATAGAAATAATAGAGCCAATAAGAATAACCATTTGCGCATTAAGCCGATTTAACCCATAAAATAGCAACTTTTCTCGTTAATGAGAGATAAAATGACAAAGCTTTTTTAAGCTGAAAAAGGGCACAAAATAATTTTGTGATTTAATTTTTCCTACAAAAACCTTCTCCAGATAACTCATTTTAATGCATCCATACTTCAATTAAAAATTCATAAGTTGCTTTATATCAAAATATTAAATCCAACTCAAGGTTATTTATCCACTAGCAACATGGATCAATTATTTAGGTGCGATTAATGGATAGAATGAATTTAATTGTATTGGCATCAACACTTTAAACATCCGATTAAAGGATGCGGTTTGTGTAGAGTTCGCTTTCGCGAAAGCGTAACACACAAATTAATCGCACAAAAAAACCATCCAAAAAAAGGATGGTTTTGAATTAGAATCGCTGATGAAAGACGATTTTGTTCTAGTCTTCAGAATAAACCGATATACCGTGCTCATGAATATCAAGTCCATCCTCCTCTTCCTGTGCAGTTACCCGTAAGCCGATCGTTTTCTTGAGAATGAATAGTAGTATAAAGGTGGTTAACATTGCCCAGCCTATGTAGGACAAGGATCCCAATGCCTGAATACCCAACAATTTGAAGCCACCGCCTGCAATCAAACCGCCATCCAATGCAAAAACACCAACCAAAACAGTACCTAAAAATCCGCAGACACCATGCACTGATATCGCTCCCACAGGATCGTCGATGCGCATTTTTTTATCAATAAATTCTATCGACAATACCACCATCACGCCACAGATGAGTCCTATGGCTAGTGCTCCCAAAGCATCCACCGCACCGCAACCGGCAGTAATTCCCACTAATCCTGCTAGGGCACCGTTGAGTGTCATGGAAATATCTGGGCGGCCATAGCGCACCCACGTGAAAAACATCGCCGCAATAGCGCCAATGGCGGCCGCCAGATTTGTATTGATTATTACACTACCAGCGGCGATGGTATCGTCACCGCCCCATGCCAGTTGTGAACCACCATTAAACCCGAACCAGCCCAACCATAGGATAAAAACTCCCAGTGCGCCGTACAACATATTATGACCCGGGATTACATTGACTTTACCATCAACATATTTACCTATACGTGGACCCACCAGTTTTGCAGCTACCAGTGCGGCACCGCCACCCACTGCGTGAACAACAGATGACCCAGCAAAGTCAACAAAGCCTAATGTGTTTAACCAGGCATCATCATCAAATGGCCAGTACCAACTTCCAGAAATAGGGTAAATAAACGTCGTAAGCGCAGCAGAAAATATGAGGTAGGTAGAAAACTTAGTCCTGCCCGCAACCGCACCAGAGACAATGGTTGCCGCGGTGGCACAAAAAACGGTTTGGAAAAATAAATTGTACCAGTCCGTAGCGTGGAAGAAAAAATAACCCTGCTCTGAGGAGCTTAGCCGCATAAAACCACCAGCGACCACCTGGTCACCGTACATAAATGCATAGCCCACGGCAAGAAACATAATGGAACCTATGGCTAGGTCCATGACATTCTTCATGATGATATTGCCAGCATTTTTAGCTCTGGAAAAACCTACTTCTACCAGTGTGAATCCTGCCTGCATAAAAAACACGAGTATGGCACATAACACGATCCATAAGGCACTCATATCACCATTGACGCTTGCGATTGCAGCGTCCAGGCTTACTTGTTCTATTTGATTCATAATTAAATAATTATTTGGTTGTTATTATGTTGATTGGTTTATTTAAGTGTTTCTGCTCCTTTATCGCCCGTACGTATGCGGTAGCTTTCCTCGATGTGCGAGACGAAAATTTTTCCATCGCCTACATCACCCGTGCGAGCAGCGGTAAGGATGGCATCCACAGTTTGTTGTTCATATTCATCTGACACAACAATGGATAGATACCTGCGCTGTATATCGCTGGTACTATAGGAAACCCCACGGTAGACAGATCCTTTCTTCTCATTGCCCAGTCCGGTGACATCCCAGTAGGAGAAGAAATTCACATCTACATCGTGCAGCGCTTTTTTTACTGCAGAGAACTTTGATTTTCTAATGATGGCTTCAATTTTTTTCATTTTTAGATTCCGTTTGATTAAAATTTATAGATCGCAGCAAGCACAAATGAACTCAGCGATTTGGTTGGTTGAAGGTCTGTGTCCAGGAATGTTTCCTCGCTGGTATTGTCCAGTCTCAGCTCTGGTTTGATAATCAAATCGCCTATTTCATAACTACCAGTAAGTGTTAGCCCGATAACCGAGCCGTCGCCATCGCTGTCATAACCTCCTATTGCTCCCACGCCACCTTCCGATTCTGCAAAATATTCACCTCGCAAGCCTATGGCTAAAGCATCAGTAGCTTGGTATTGCGGGTAAAGGGCGACTCCATAAAAAGCCGCATCGTCAACGGTCAGGTAACTAGCGTTCAATCCCATGAAAAAGGTCTCGCTTATATCAAATCCTGTGGTAAGGTCTACTTGAAAGGTGGCTTCCGTATTTCCTCCCTGTTTACCGTACAAGAAGTTTAAAAAAGTTGATTTATATCCCAGTTGAGCTCCCAGCGTATAATCGTTATCGGGATTGAATTCGGTTGCATCTGTATTGTTGAAAACACCTGTCATCAAAGAGAAGTCATCTGAAAGTGAAAAATCTGCCTTGATTCCCGTATGAGAAAATGGCCCGTAGGAAAATAGATAGGAAGTGCTATAATTGAAATTGCCGACCGGTGAAATCACCTCATACCCTAAAAAAGTATTGAAATTACCTAACGTAAGTTTAATGGACTCGCTTACCTTCCAGTATGCATAGAGTTGGTTTACAATATTAGAACTACCGTCAGGCCGTAGTGTACCGGATAGGAATACAGCGTCCTCTCCTCGCGGACCAAAAACAAGGTCTGCTACCGCGCCTACCTTACCATTTTTGCTTTCATAGGTACCTATGACGTTTGCCATCCCTAATGCAAAACCATTCAGGTTTGCAAATGAAGTAGCAGGTGCAATGGCATCGGCTCCATTGGGACCAGACAAATTCTGCCTAAAATAGACATCCAGACTACCGCTAACGGTAAATTGTTTTTTGTCTTCCACATCTACTTCCTGGGCGATACCCATCATTGAAAAAAGTAGAACTGTACAGGTAAAGTAATTTGATTTCATGTAGGTTGATTTAAGTTAATGGTTTCCCAAATCTATATTTTAAATCAACTACCCTCTATTTTTTTAGGGTCAAATACCTAATATTTCAACTATTCAAGTATTACACCCTATTAAAAGTAGGGTATAACATAATAGTTATGCATTATTTATGATTTTAAGAATGTGGGAGATAGAAATCAGGGCGAGAATTGTTCTTTCAAGAGGAATTTCTTCCACAAACCGTGAAAAAAGTGTAAGAAAGCACCTAATAAAAGCGTATCGAATCGCTTCTCGAAAAAGTTTTCTTTGGAATTTGAAAAAAACCAAACCTAATGCGCTCCTAATTTTAGCAGTACGAGCAGAAAAAAATGTGTGGTTTGCTAAAAAATAAGCTGGGCTTCTACACCACCGCTATCCACATTGCGTAATTGGATTTTACCTTGATGCAACGTCATGATTTGCTTGCAAAGACTTAGACCTATGCCACTACCCGT
>JBBSPH010000270.1:0-3765 GCA_038258985.1 Flavobacteriales bacterium | reverse complement strand
TAATGGTGTATTCCAGACAGAGCCGGCATTTTCACCGTTTGTAAATGAAACCCAGATTGATGGTCGATTTGCTTTTGAAACTAAGGGAACTTGGGAGGCCAAAAATAAGTTTATGGCAGGACCATTTGTCAACTATGCAGTTTATCACAAAGAGAAGAACAACTGGCTAATTATCGAGGGTTATGTATCAGCGCCCAATGCTGCCCAGCGTAACTATCTATTTGAATTGGAAGCAATTTTGAAAGGAATAGAGTTCGCAGATTAAGCGTAAAACTTCAATAACCAAACATGAAAAATCCCGTGTAAACGAAGATTACACGGGATTTTTGATTGCTGGAATCCAGAAACTATTTGCTGGAATCTATATTATTTTTAGGCTTATCATTTGCATCTTCTTTGGTCGCATCTTTAAATTCCTTGATCCCGCCACCTAGGCCACGCATCAATTCTGGAATCTTTTTACCACCGAAGAGCAGTAATACCACCACTACAATCAGCACGATACTCCATACTCCGGGAGCTCCTAAGAAAAAACTAGCTGTCATAAGTACATTTATTTAAGATTACAAAGATAAGGTATGACTATGAACCTAGATAATTCAGCATCATAATGTTTGCCTAGCAATTTGATACAATCCAACGGCTTCAAGGACGTTTATTTTATATTTGTAGAAGACCATGGAAGAACCCAAGAAGAAATACAGGAGTAAATGGCGCAGCCACTACCGCATGGTGGTGCTCAATGACGATACGTTTGAAGAGCGATTCAGTCTAAAACTCAACCGCATCAACGTTGCCGTGGTTACCATTGTGAGTGCGGTTATCTTGATCACGCTTACCACCCTGTTCATTGCTTTTACACCGGTTCGGGAATTTATTCCCGGGTATTCCAGCAGCGAGTTGCGCAATGAAACGACCATACTCATGCAGGAAACAGATTCTTTGAAAGTGCGCCTAGCACTTAACGAGCAGCAATACAATCGTATCAAAATGGTTTTGAAAGGCGATATTACCAGTGAGGAATATGCCCGCATCGATAGTATCGCGCAAGTGGAAACAAGCCTATCATTACAGGATTTTGCTCCAGGTAGGGAAGACAGTTTATTGCGGGAAGAGGTTGCGCGCGAGGACAAGTATAACGTGCTGGAAGGTGCAACCGCCCGTACAAATTTTGTGTTTTTCAAACCACTGGCGGGTAGTATCTCAAATGGGTTCAATACCAGGGAAAAACATTATGCGGTGGATGTCACAGCTGCAACTAATGCACCCATCAAGGCAGCCGCAGCGGGCACCGTTGTGTTCTCTGGCTGGACTGCAGAAACTGGCTACACCATCCTGTTAGAGCATGCTTATGGCCTTATTACCGTTTACAAGCACTGCGGCTCATTACTCAAGGAGCAGAACGACCAGGTGCTCGCAGGCGAGGTAATCGCAAGCGTTGGAAATACAGGCGAACTTACCAATGGGCCACACCTGCATTTTGAGCTGTGGAGCGATGGTTACCCTCTCGACCCCACCAATTTTATAAACTTCGAGTAATGTCCATTAAGTCGATTGCTGCGCGCGTTTTTGCCGCCTATATCCACCGGCAGACCATGCGCTGGAGTCGTGCCCCCATAAAGTCACAACGCACCGTTTTTGAAAATTTGTTGAAAGTGGGTGGAGATACCGCTTTCGCGAAAGCGCACTCGTTCCACACCATAAATAACCATCAGGATTTTGTCGGTCAAGTACCTATACGCGATTATGAAGATCTAAAACCTTACGTTGATCGAGTTGTCGCCGGCGAAAGCGATGTGCTCTGGCCAGGAAAACCGCTCTATTTTGCCAAAACATCGGGTACCACCAGCGGTGCCAAATATATTCCATTGACTAAGGAGTCGATGCCAGAACACATCAAGGCCGCGCGCAATGCTATCTTGAGTTACATCCATGAGACGGGAAATTCAAAATTTGTTGATGGAAAGATGATCTTTCTACAGGGAAGTCCAGTAATGGAAGAAAAAAACGGCATCCAGTTGGGAAGATTGAGCGGTATTGTCGCGCACTATGTTCCCGACTACCTCCAACGCAACCGCATGCCCAGCTGGGAAACCAACTGTATCGAGGACTGGGAGACTAAAGTAGAAGCCGTCATTGACGAGACATTACCAGAGAATATGAGTGTCATATCAGGCATTCCCAGCTGGTTGCAGATGTATTTTGAGCGCATCGTCCAGCGCACAGGAAAGAAAGTAGGCGAGGTTTTCCCAGATTTGAGCCTACTTATCTATGGCGGTGTCAATTTTGAGCCCTACAAAGCCAAATTTAATACGCTCATAGGCCGTCAAGTCGACAATATTGAGCTTTTCCCGGCCAGCGAGGGATTCTTTGCCTATCAGGATCAACAAGGCGAGAAGGGAATGTTGCTGCTTCTGGACGCGGGAATATTTTATGAATTTGTACCAGCAGACCAATTTCACGAGGAAAAGCCACCGCGATTGACCATTGGCGAGGTTGAAATAGGCGTGAATTATGTAATGATTATATCCACCACTGCGGGATTGTGGGCCTACAACATAGGTGATACGATTGCCTTTACCAGCACCAGCCCGTATCGTGTTATCGTTACAGGCAGGATCAAACACTATATAAGCGCAAGCGGCGAGCACGTGATAGGCAAGGAAGTAGAAGAAGCGATGCAAGCGACGGTTGAAAAGGAAGGTTTTGTCATCAATGAATTCACGGTCGCGCCGCAACTGGAAACACCCGCCGGCGAGTTGCCCTACCATGAGTGGTTTATAGAAATGGATGAGTCACCTTCCAGCGATGCATTAAAGACATTTGCCGCAACCCTGGACCTAGAAATGCGCCAGCAGAACAGCTATTACGACGATTTAATTACCGGCAAGGTCCTACAACCGCTGCACATCCAGGTCCTACCCACTGGCGCCTTTCAGGAATACATGAAAAGTATAGGAAAACTGGGCGGGCAGAATAAGCTGCCGCGACTTTCTAATGATAGGAAGATTGCTGGGTTTTTGGAGCAGTTGGATAAAGTTTAAAAAAGCAAAGTTTGCCAAAAGGCAAACCTTGCACTATTTATTCTACCTCGACAAAGTTAAAAAGGCACCGCATTAATGAAATCTTCTTCTGTAAATGTGTAGATATAATTTAAAGATCATTCTTGTTGTTCATAAAATTGAGTCAAAAAGAACTCTTGATTTATACCAAACCTTGCATAGGTTAGCTTTCTTGAATTGTTATACTTTACAATTACCGAATCATATCCAAATACATTTACTGGACTCCGACTTCCCATTCTAGTCACACATTTCTCTGTAATTAAACCTTTACCCTGTTTTTCAAACTAGTCAATCAAAGTTGCGGTATCGCCAGTATTAAAAGAATACAGCTCCATAGCTATATTTGAATCAGTACCATTGAAATATGAAAAGCAGGTGGTGTCTTCATCTTCACGCACGCATGAAGATGTCAACAGCATACAGATAATAAAAAATATAGCTCTCATATTACCAGTTGTTAAAAAGGCTCTGCGTTATTGAAATCTTCTTCTGTAAATTCGAAAGTATAGTTATCAGAATTACCTTCTCTTTGATAAAAATCGAGTAGAAATATTTGTTGATTTGCACCTGAAGATGTAGAAAAAGTCAATTTCCTGTTATCATTAAATTTTACAACAACAGAATCGAATTCAACCACATTTATTGGAGTAATAGAACCCATTTCTGAATAGCATTTTTTTGTAATTTATCCCATCCCGTC
>JBBSPH010000269.1:0-3782 GCA_038258985.1 Flavobacteriales bacterium | reverse complement strand
ATGGAGTCGGCAAATGTATTTTTTGCGACACGTATCACATCGAAACTATGATTGATATCGAGATCTAGAAACTCGCACTGATCAATAAATAATTTGTAA
The DNA here is from genome assembly GCA_038258985.1 of Flavobacteriales bacterium. GTDB lineage: Bacteria > Bacteroidota > Bacteroidia > Flavobacteriales > Flavobacteriaceae > Nonlabens. Next base: position 3,683 of record JBBSPH010000269.1, on the reverse strand, counting down.
TTATTATTCATGGAATATTTACTGGTGGCAATCACCGAGTTTCCTGAATTATCAGAGGTCTCAGCTCCAGTAATTATTAGATTTTCCAATTGTAGTGAACCACCATTATTGATCTCAAACAGCGCTGTTTGAGAAAAGCTGATGACAGGTTTTTGATTGCCATTAGCTCTAAACGTCAAAGCGTGATGGATGGGAATCTTTTTAGACAACTCATAAGGTCCTTGATCTGTAAGCTCAATAATATCGCCAGCCTTGCTCGTCATGGCAGCGTCATAAAGGCTATTTAGACCACTGGCAATTTTGAGTGTTTTCCCTATTTGAAAGTTACCATCTCTTAAACTTTTAGGATACCACCGCACGCCAGTTTCTTCCTTGGTAGGCACATTGTATTCATACTTTATATTCAATGGATCGGTTGTTGGAATTGACCAACCTCGACTGTTAGTGGTAAAACTCAGATTTTGTTTCGTTATTCCTTTTTGTACCACGGGAACCACATTAGGACTCACGAGGTTGTCTTTGAATGCAATACCGCTAATATCATCATACACGGTAAAAAGTGAATCTACATTATCATTATAGAAAATATTGGAGGTCATTTTGCTATCCGCAGGTGGCGCGGTACGCTCCGCATCACTGCCTGCTCCCAGCTGAATATGATCGCTATTCACGATTAGGTTTTGTGAGATGTCTGCATTCACCACCTGGCCATAACGGTTGATGGGTGCGTTATAAATACCGTTCATAATTACCAATGCACCTCTAAAACGATACCCTTTCAAACCGCTCAAGTAATTGTGCCTTACCGTTTGATCGCCATTAATGACCCTAATTCCACCAGTGCTGGGTCTATTTTTACCTAAAAATACATTGCCCTCTACGAGTGTCCCGTTACCGTGGCGCATGGTAAGCGTTCCCTGACATTCATCAAAAATGTTATTGAGGTATTTGTTAGCTCCAGATTTGTTGGAAATGATTTCCAATTCTCCCGCGCAATGGTCAAAATAATTATTTGAAACGACCGATCTGCTATTGCTCAAGCTATAGTGGCTAGTTCCTATACGCAAGGTTTCACCGCCATTGGATCCTAAAGTCTGGCGTTTACCGAAATAATTATGATCTATTTGATGATTGTTTTCCTGACTTTCTTCGCTATTTAAACGCACGACAAGAGTTACTCCTTTATTTTTTTTATTGGCAAGGTGACAATGATCTACCCGGTTATTCTTACCGTATAGCACGACCCAGTTGTCAGGTTCCTGTCGTTCTGGATTGCTAAAATTATCTATGACGCACTCTGTAACTCTAGAATAGTAGGCGAGGTTTTCATCATTTTCCTTAAAGCTGATTACTTCACCAGTTGAGGTGAACCCGTTTTTAAAAACCAACCCGCTAACAATTAAATGTGTTCCTGCAATTCTCAGATTAGACTGTCCAGTAAAAATAACTTGTCCAGGCGTTTGAGCTACAAGTTTGATAGGTCTGTCTGCGGTGCCAATTGCCTTGAACAGCAATTCGGTATTTGTCCATTCACCATTTGCTAGGACGATGGAATCTCCTGGCTGAACTTTGGCGAGGGCAGCTTCAAACTCGGCTAAACTTTGCACTAGAGATGGCTCTAGCTTTTTTGATCCACACGCCATTATGAACACCGTAAATACTAAACAGCTAATTTTGAATAAAATACGAGGCATATAGATCGTGATAAAACTGGTTAACCAGATTGGTTGACCAAATATAACGCGATTTTTTTTAAAATCCAATCTGTTTGCCTACTTAACTACTGCAGCTTAACTGCCAGGATCCGGGAGAATTGCGTGCCCATTCTGGTCGCTTTGCATACCAGCGCTGCATGGACGGCTGCTCGCCGTAAGGGTTTTTCAGCAGTTCGTGCAATTCATTTAAAAGCGTATAATCTCCCGTTTCTGCATCGGTAATGGCCAGTTGTGCCATATAGTTGCGTAATACAAATTTTGGATTGGTGCGTTGCATTAGAGGCAATCTCGCTTTCGCGAAAGCGGACTCTCCACCAAGACGATCTATATATAACGACAACCAGTTTTTCCATTGATCACTAACGGTTTCAGGCATTTGATCTGGATGATAGACCGCAGGCTGAATGATTTCAAAGGCTTGCCCGGTGTTAGTGGTATGAGTGATGTGGGCAAGTTCCCTGTAAAATAGAGTCATGTCGACCTCGTGAAGTGGAAAAACAGCCATTAATTTTTCTACTATATCTGCATCTGCATCCTGGGCAGTTTGTAGTCCTAGCTTTTCCCGCATCATGTCCAGATGCTTCTTTGGGAATTTAGTTTTGTAAGAGTCCAGAATGGCTTCTAACCCTGCAGAATCGTCGACCAGTGGGAATAGTGCATTTGCCAGTTGCCACAAATTCCACAGTGCAATTTCTGGCTGCGCACCGTATGCGTAACGCTTATGTTGATTATCGGTCGTATTGGGCGTCCAGTTGGCGTTGTAATCCTCTAACCAGCCGTAAGGTCCATAGTCAATTGTGATTCCCAGGATCGACATATTGTCCGTATTCATAACGCCATGAACAAATCCCACACGTTGCCAGTGGATCATGAGATCTAAAGTAGTATCCGCAACCTGCTGGAAAAAATCCAGGTATTTCTGTTTGCCAGTTGTATTGATCTCGGGAAAATGATGTTGAATGGTATAGTCTGTCAACTGCTGTAGTAGTTTAAGGTTGCCATTCGCAGCGGCCAATTGATAATTACCAAATCGTACAAACGATGGCGCAACCCTGCAAACGACGGCACCTGGCTCGTCCTTTTGGTTTCCATCATAAAACATATCACGCATAACATCCTCACCAGATAATACCAGTGAAAGTGATCTAGTGGTGGGAACTCCCAAATGATACATCGCCTCGCTGCACAAATGCTCACGTATACTCGAGCGCAACACGGCAAACCCATCACCACGTCTGGAGTAGGGCGTGGGTCCGGCGCCTTTTAATTGCAGTTGGAAAACTCCTTTTTCAGTCGGGATCTGACCTATGTTGATCGCACGACCATCACCCAGCTGTCCCGCCCAATGACCGAATTGATGCCCACCGTAATTCATCGCAAAGGTTTCTGAAATCATAGCCGTGGGCTGGCCACTTACCATTTTCAAGAAGGATTCAGTGCGCGTATCATCTGGTTGAATAGAAAGAAGGTCTGCAACCTCCTTTGACACATGTACGATTTGTGCGTTTTTCAACTCAACTGGTTTCACATAGCTGTATGCCGCTTCTGGAACTTGGCGTGAATTGTTCGATAGGTCTTTATCGCCGGGTAGTTCTGAGCTATAATGGGAAGTCTGTAGATGAAAGGGCATAGTGTAAAGTTCAAAAAGGCTAGTTGTAAAGCAGCGGATACAAATTTAAGGGATATGACTCCCGTAATTCAAGCGTGGTGGTCATACTTATGTTTTGATCGTTCCTAAATATTCAGCTGATTTTTTGCACTCAACGCCTAATTTTAAGTGAATACCTATACCAGTGTCGACAATATTCATTTATTTCGAACCATGAATAAAATTGCAGAACCTGTACCTAAAGAAACGTTCAAATTCCAGCACCTGCCCAAATTACTATGGGAAAGTGGCAAACAATGGAACGAGGATGATGTATGGCAATTGAGCGCGGCAATTGCCTATTACGCCATTCTTTCCCT
>JBBSPH010000268.1:0-3812 GCA_038258985.1 Flavobacteriales bacterium | reverse complement strand
TTTTTCTTGTATCCAACACGATAAAACTGTCATAGTCCTTAGCCAGTTCCTGTACGGTAATGTAGGGTACGCTATGGCTGTTGTACTTTTTAAGTAGATCGTCGAGGGATTGCGCTTTCGCGAAAGCAGAACAAATCAACGTCATCAAACCCATCATCAATAGTTTCATAGTATTCAATTGCAGTGCAATTTAATGCTCGTATGCTTCATATAGCACTAAATGCCTCACACTTTAAGACAACATCTAGGCCAAAGTCCTACGATTCAATAAGTGTCAACTCGCACTACTTGATGGTAATTGTAACCTCTTCTGGCAAATTTCTGGACGAATTGCCTATGTGTAACACATACTTTCCTTTCTCTACCATCCACTCTTTGGCGGCTACATTGTAATAAGCCAATTCCTTGACGGGAATGTGTAGGGTTACTTTTCTGGAGGCACCAGCGCCTATTTCCACTTTTTTAAAGGCTTTTAATTCTTTGGCGGCGCGTTGGATTTTTGAATCAGATTTGGATACATAGACCTGCACTACTTCTTTACCTGCTGTGCTGCTCAGGTTCTCAACATCTACACTGATCTCGACTATATCATTCGTAGTAAAGGTCGAATTTTGAGCGCTTGCATCGGCAAATTTGAACTGGGAATAAGAAAGTCCATACCCAAATGGATAAAGCGGAGCGATATTTTTTGTGTCAAACCATCGATAGCCAACTAAGATGCCTTCTTCATAAGACACGGTTTTATCACCCGGGAAACTATTCGTGGCGTGAGCTGGGGAATCCTCTAATTTTTTAGGCATTGTCCATGGCAGCTTCCCAGATGGATTGACATTGCCCAGCAGTACGTCTGCCAGCGCATTGCCACCTTCCGATCCATTGAACCAACTCCATACCAGCGCTTTGGATTTTTCACTGATGGATTGAACGTCAAACGGTGCACCTGCTATCATGACTACAATCGTGTTAGGATTAGCTTCCAAAACTTTCTCGATTAATTCTACTTGCCCAAACGGCAATTGTAGGTCTTTTCTATCGGAGGCTTCTGTTTCATAATCACGGTTGGAACCTGCAAAAATGATGGCTGCGTCTGAATTTCTAGCAGCTTCAACTGCATCAGCCACCATTTGTGGATCCAAATCATCTATAGTAGGGGTTCTTTCCTGCGTAACATCGCCAAATTTTGATTCCTTTTTGGGCGCGTATCGCTCTTGGTATCCAGGAGTGTAATTGACTTTTATTGAACTGGGTAGTCTGTTTTGTAGACCTTGCAATGGTGTTACTTCACGCTTGGTTTTTACTCCCGCGCCAAATCCACCCAGAGCATTTGTTTTTAAAGCGTTAGCACCTATAACTGCAATAGTTTTTATTCCATCTGTTTTTAAAGGCAGTAGATCGTTTTGATTTTTAAGTAGTACCACTGATTCTGAGGCAATTTTATAGGCATCCTGAAAATGCGCTTCTGTATTGATGCTTCCTTCAATTTGTTTCTCTGGACCCATACGTTTCAAGGTATACATCAACCGCAGAATTCTCGTTTGGTATTACTCCAATGTGGAAAAACCCAAGACAATATCAGCGAACTTGCCATTGGAATCTGGAACAGCTAATGAAACCAGTCGCTGCCCATAATTGGTAAATGCTGCGGTAATTCCATTCGTGTTTTTAAGGATATACAGGTTGGTTTGAATTCCATTGATCTCCTTCTTAAAATCTGCATTCTTTAGGTTAAACATGAAAGGAAAGTTGAATTAAAGAAGGATAAATGCTGTCACGATTATCGTAGAAAACGAAACTAACATAAACATCATCCAATTGACATAAAATTATGTGGTTTGAATTCAAATGGTTTGAATCTTTCCCTCTTATGATGTGAATCGGCTATTGCTCAAAATTGAATTGAAAAAATGTTTCTGGTTTATGGTAACTATTCCTAACTGAAAGGTCGTTTACTTTTCAAAAAATCAGTTAAACGTGAGGATTGGGTTTTGGTAATAATTTACATTTGATTCTTTAAACAAAACCACAATGATCAAAATATTAGGATTGATAATGACCGTAGGCGGCGCTATTGCGCTTATTTTAGGAACGCTAGCTGCTTTTGGAAGCATGAATCTAGGCGGCGGTCAATGGCCAGCCATAATTCTGGGTGTAATCTTCTTTTTTGCAGGGATATCCCTCATTAAATACAGAAAAGATACCGATCAGGTCTAATCCAACTGCGATTTTGTAACTTAAAAAGCCGTGTCGATCAACTCGACACGGCTTTTATATTTTAGTCTTTAAAATCGCTGCTATTTGGCGGGCTCCAATAACATGTAGGCAAATGGCCCCATATCCATGGCCTCACCTTCATTCAATTCTACCGTAGCGCCAGACATTAAGTCACGATAGCTACCATTCAATCCATTCACGGATATTTTAGTGTCAGATTTATATAGGTTAGCTATGTAGTAAATGCTATTGCCATCCTTGGAACGCTCAATGGCGTACACGTTTGCATTCTCAGTAGTTAGGCGTTTGTAGTCTGCTGCATCTTTACCTCCATGCAAGGCTGGATTGTTGGCCTTGAGCTCGCCCAGTTTTTTCATTTGTTCCCAGACTTTTCCCTTTGTTTTTGGGATTACATCCTTTTCAAAAAACTTCAAACGATAATCCATCCCATATTCCTGACCAGAGTAGATAAGCGGCATTCCTGGAATAACGTAGGAGAAAACCAGCATTGCGTCGCTTGCATTACCCATGCGCTCCTGTACTGTACCATTCCAAGAATTTTCGTCGTGATTGGTAATGAAGTTCATTAGAATATCATCCTCTTGATAGGTGGTATCAATCTTTTTCATGTAGTCATCCCAAGCAGTCACTTGCTTTTTTCCTTGAGCTAGTTCATTCATGAGATGATGACCTTCCCAGTTATATCCCATGTCAAATGCAGTTTCAAAAAGATCCTTTTGTTCGCTTTCTGCCAACATGAACAAGGGCTTCATTTTTTCTAATTCGGCATTGTTGGCATTCCAAAAATCGGTTGGAACATTATCTGCGACGTCGCATCTAAATCCATCGACGTTGTGCTCTTCTACCCAATATTTCATGCTAGCAGTCATCGCGGCACGCAATTCTTGGTTATCGTAATTTAAGTCTGCCGTGTCTGTCCAGTCAGTTCCTGCTGGATGGATAATCTCGCCGTCCTCGTTTTGGGTGTACCATTCTGGGTGCTCAGTAATCCACTTGTTGTCCCAACCGGTGTGGTTAGCTACCCAATCCAATATCACGTACATTCCATTGTCGTGAGCCGTTTTGATAAGCTGGTCCAGATCTTCCTTAGTTCCAAAATCAGAATTGACGTCTGTATAATCTGCCACAGCATAATAACTGCCTAGATACTTCTTCCGCTCTTCCGCGTCTTCAATATCTTCCACAAACTGATCGCCTTTCGCTTTTCTATTCTTCTCTGAAATAGGGAAAATAGGCATCAACCAAATCACCTTGACACCCAATTCCTTTAGTTGTGGAATATCCTTGGTAAACTCGTTAAAGGTTCCAGCTTCAGAATATTGACGAATGTTAGCCTCATAAATAATAGCATTCTCTAGATCCTCATCGGTTATAGGTTGGTACGCGGCTGTTTTTTCTCCTTGAACTTCTTCTGTCTGCGGAGCTTCTTTACAAGCAAATAAGAGACTGACGAATAATAATGACCAGATATATTTTTTCATAGTTTGTCTTTGCGGTTATTAATTTTTAGGTGGTTAGTTTGTGTTTCAAATATTCAAAACATAACGCTTAATTTATTTATCCCCTGTGAATGTTTCTCA
>JBBSPH010000267.1:0-3853 GCA_038258985.1 Flavobacteriales bacterium | reverse complement strand
TGTCAATGATTCCCGCGGTTTTTGTTGGGTTAATGTTTGAGGAAGAATTAGAATCGCTGTTTGGCGGTAATGTAATTCTCGTTGGTTTTATGCTGATTGTTACTGGTCTCCTACTATTCCTCGCTGGTCGTGCAAAAAACACGGGTAAATCAGTGAGTTGGAAAGATGCCATTATTATCGGCGTTTCTCAAGCTATTGCTATACTCCCAGGAATATCGCGGAGCGGAGCGACGATTTCCACCTCGGTTTTATTGGGAAATGATCGTGCTAAAGCCGCTCGGTTTTCGTTTTTGATGGTCGTTCCTTTAATTATAGGAAAGATTGCCAAGGACGTTATGAGCGGCGATCTGAATGTTGAAAGCAGCTCTAGTTTGCCATTACTCGTTGGTTTTATAGCCGCTTTTGTTACAGGACTTGTTGCTTGCACCTGGATGATCTCCATCGTTAAAAAAGCCAAGTTACATTACTTCTCTTATTACTGTTTTGCAATTGGAATCGTGGCGATTGTTGCTGGGAGTTTGGTGGCTTGATACTTGAGATAAATAAATCTTTATCTTTGTTACTATGGACTCTAAGATCAATAATATCATCTTAAAGGTTTTAAAACCTTACAATCCCCTAGAGGTGGCTCTATTTGGATCCTATGCACGTGGCACTCAAAATGCAAATAGTGATATTGATGTGGCGGTTCATTTTAGACGTGGTATTACTTTATTTGACCTTTGCGATATTCTGCATGATTTCAAACAAAAGTATAAGCTAAATATTGACCTCGTCGAAACTAGAGGTATGTCCGAAAAATTTAAAGAAAGGATAGCACCAGATTTGAAATACCTACTTAAAAGTGCCTAAAGATTTAGACAGATTAATAAGTGCTATTAATTCGATTTCTAAAATTGAGCGGTATACCTCGGGAATAAGTGAAGACGAATTTCTAGAAAGCGATGAAAAAGCAGATGCTGTACTTATTCATTTTATGAATATAGGCGAACGATTAGGAACCTTATCCACTTCATTCAAAAGTCAGTTTCCACACTTACCTTATCACTATGCTAAAGGTATGAGAAACGTTATTGCTCATGAATATGATGCGGTAGTACGGTTGACTGTTTGGGACACGATTCAAAATAAGATTCCTTCATTAAAATCCCAGTTGACAATAATCATTGAAACTCTCAATGCAGCAAACTGACAATCCATATTCTTCGGGCAACGTCCTGCTATTTGACAAGCCTTTAAATTGGACATCTTTTCAAGTAGTTAATAAAGTGCGCTGGATGATCAAGCAGCGTTATGGACTCAAGAAAATTAAAGTAGGCCATGCGGGAACACTGGATCCACTAGCGACTGGTTTGTTGATTATTTGCACTGGAAAGGAAACCAAGAATATTGATTCCTATCAGGCGCAAGTAAAAGAGTACACAGGAACAATAACACTAGGAGCGACAACGCCCAGCTATGATCTGGAAACCGAGATCGATCAAACATTCCCAACAGATCATTTAACTCCAGAACTTCTCAAAGAAACGACTAAACAATTTACAGGAGAAATACAGCAGATTCCACCCATTTTCAGCGCCATCAAGCAAGATGGAAAGCGTTTGTATGAATTGGCCAGAGAAGGAAAAACTACGGAAATCCCAACAAGAACAGTTACAATTAATGAATTTGAATTGACCAACATAGAAATTCCAAATGTTGATTTCAGAATCGTTTGTAGTAAGGGAACGTATATCAGATCTATGGCAAATGATTTTGGTGCTGCGTTAGATAATGGCGGGCATTTGAGTGCTTTGCGCAGGACTGCGATTGGTGATTATCGGGTGGTGGATGGCATGAAGATTGACGATTTTGAAATTATTTTAAATTCACAGGAATGAAGCAACTAATTTTTATCTTATTTATATTTTCTCAACTTGCCACTGGGCAAATGGAGTTCTTAACTCGTATGCCTAATCATCTGGGCAATAATCCACCTGGTACATTAAAATTAAATGACAGCCTATCCATAGATAAATCACCGGTAACAAATTCCATGTATTTAGAAATGCTTGAAAGCGTGCGCAACGGCTGGAATTATGATCTAGTATTACAACGGGATTCAATGAGCATCAATGAGATTACCCGGATACCAATGGATACCGTAAAAAGCGAGGTTTTCTTAAATATTGTTTACCCTAAAAAATGGTTATCGCAGAATTCAGATTTTCCAAATTTCTCACAACATCAATATACTTACCCTGAATATTCCGAAAGCCCGATTACCGAAGTCACTCAAGAACAGGCGCGCTTTTTTTGTCGCTGGAGAACCAATATGCTTTATCTAGCACAAAAGAATGATCCATTATATAAGGATCTCTCCTTTAATAAATTCACCTATCGTTTGATTACTAGGCCCGAATTAGAAAAAGCTGTTTATGTGCTGAAGGAGAAAGATGATTTAGTTGAGTTGGATCAAGATCCATTAAGTTATACGAGAAGTAAACTTAAAAGGTTTAGTAACAAGGAGAAGCTTCTAATATTCAATAATAACATAGTAAGGGAATTAACCATAGAAAATAAATCCGGTGAGGAAGGAATGTTCCGTTGTATTTGTGAGGTCAAATAGTTAGCGCCAATTCTCTTCCATGAATTCAAGAATCAAAGGCTTTATAAATTCTGGTCGTGCCCAGGCGATTTCATGGCCAGTATTTGGAATAGTTATGATCTCGATATTCTCAAAGACATTTCTAGTATAGTTGACGTTTTCATAGGGAACAATATCATCTACATTACCGTGAATGTGTAATACAGGCACTTTGACCTGATCCCAATCTGCGGCTATCAAAGCTAGTTCCTTTGCATGCACCGTTTTCTCGTCGCCTGCTACCCTGTAGCCTGTGGGAACTAACCAGCGCGTGAGCCACCATTGGGTGAATTTTGATTGCCAAATATACTTTTCGTTATCTGGATCAATGGCTGGCGAGATCATGATAACTCCTTTAACTCGGCTATTTTCATAGGCCAATCTGGCCGCGAGTGGCCCGCCATAGGATGAACCAATGGCGATCACGTTTTCTAGATCGTAATGATCAATCAAATCACTCATCAATTTGGCTTGCAAATCGATGGAAGTCATTTCCTTTCCAAAATCAGAATATCCATAACCTGGTCTGTCTACGGCGTGTAAGTTGGCATTCTTAATAAAAGTACTATCGCTCAAATACCTGTTCCATGCAGACAGCGAGCTGGGTGATCCATGAAAAAATACGAGATTAATTACTGCATCCTTTCGATTGACATGCTGGGTGCGTATATTGATATCTAGACTGTCAATAGTGAAATAATCAACCTCAGTTAGGATTTGTTTTTTACCAAAAGTCTTTTGCAGTTCGCTATCTGTAGATCGATATTGAAGTGAAGTGCAGGATTGTACACCAGATGATAGACCAGCAAGAAAAATACAGATAGCTATTCGTTTAACCGATGTAGGCAGGTTTATATTGAGGAAGGTGTTTGTCATCTATGTATCAGGGTTCATTTTAAACGTTAGCTAGTCAATTTACGCAGCTCTTCCATTTGTTGTTGTAGCGCGTTCATTTTACTAAATATGATTGTACAACAGGAACCTATATGTATGATGAATTTTCCAATTTATTAACCTTAAACTTTGATTGTCCAATAGAAATTAGTGGCGAAAGCTTTACTACCATAAGCGAGGATATTTTTGGAATGACCGAAAACGGATTTAACTTTTCTCATGAATTCAATAGGCTTAATGACAATACAGATATTTCAAGTCTTATGTTGAGAGTCAAATAGCCTTCAACGTCTCCACAAGATCCTTCTCCGTATCCTTTCCTTTATCAGCGTT
>JBBSPH010000266.1:0-3870 GCA_038258985.1 Flavobacteriales bacterium | reverse complement strand
TTGCGCTTTCGCGAAAGCGGGATTCCATCAACGCCCTGCATAACGATAAGATTACTGCCATTTCCTGTGATCTTGCAAGCGAGGATAGTATTGCCGAAGCAGTCGCAGAAGTACGTAAGCAGTTTTCGAAAGTCGACATCTTGATCCACAATGCGGGAATGCTGGTCAACAAACCCTTTGCGGAATTGACAAAAGCCGATTTTGTCAATTGTTATGCGGTAAATGTTTTTGGCGTAGCGGCGTTAACACAGTCGATATTGCCATTGATGTCCAACGAGTCACACGTGGTAGCCATAAGTTCCATGGGCGGCATACAGGGCAGTTCAAAATTCCCAGGACTCGCAGCCTACAGTAGCGCAAAGGGAGCAGTGATCACCCTTTTCGAACTCCTCGCCGAAGAGTACAAGGAAAACGGCCCATCCTTTAACACGCTCGCACTAGGAGCAGTACAAACAGAGATGCTCGCAGAAGCATTCCCAGGTTACGAAGCGCCCTTACAGCCCAGAGAAATGGCACAATACATCATGGATTTTGCGCTGACTGGAAATAAGTTTTATAATGGTAAGACGTTGGAGGTCAGCTCCAGCACTCCTTAATAAAGATCATTCAATTTAATGATTTACTAAAAATAGCCAATAATGATCATTAGGAAAAAATTTCAAGCTAAAACGAGTTTTTCATATCTGTTCTTTATCGCTTTGTTTTTACTGCTCACACTATCTTGTTCCAGCGACAATGATGAAATCATTGAGCCGGAAGAAGTACAACTGAAAGAAATACAATCTGAACTGGTCTCCTTTACTTTTATTCCAGATACTGGTAACAACACGTCAAGGCTGAGTTATGAGTTTAAATTCACCAATCCAAACAATCAGGATATTGTGGGTTTTCCGCAGGTTTCCTACAATTTAGATGGCCAGGTGGTATCACGCATTGCAACAAGTAGCACACCGTGCTATAATATTAGCGCAAACTCTACGTGTACATTGCGAGAAAATTTTGAAACATCCTTGAATCTAGGTAGGGTAGAATCGGCCACATTCATTTCCATTAGTTACCGGATTGTAGAGTAAATAATTTGCTATTTTACTTATTTTCAGAGTAGTACTCAATTCAATTCTTAATTATAGGAAATTATTTATTAAACCTATCCGTCTGCAACTCGCTATCGCTCGTTCCAGCCGCCTTTACTTTTCTAAGGAAAGGAGTTTTTGCGTGTTGATTTGAACACTTCACATTCAGCAGATTCTTCTAGTGATCTTTTGACGCTTCTGTACATCAAAATCCCAAAACTCCTCGCCTAAGAATAGGCGAGGACAGATTTGCTGAAAGCAAATCAGGAGTGGTTGAAGCTCCACAGGTCTTCCTTGGTTTTTTGAACTAACGAAAATAACCGTACACCTTCAACCTATCCGTCTGCAAATCGCTACCGCTTGTTCCAGCCACCTTTTCTTTTCTAAGGAAAGGAGTTTTTTACTACCTACTACCTGCTAATTACTACTACCTACCCACTAATTACTCTAATCTTCCCTTTCACTTCCTCAGCCAACTTTCTTGCGGACTCAATATCGTCTGCCACCACTGTTACATGGCCCATTTTTCTAAAAGGTCGCGTTTGCTTTTTGCCGTAAATATGCGGTGTAACTCCCGGCATAGCTAGAATTTCTTCAATGCCGTCATAAATGACATTGCCGGTATGACCTTCTGCACCCACAAGGTTGACCATAACGGCGGGTTTTACCGTATCTGTTGAACCCAATGGCAGATTCAAAGCACAACGTATGTGCTGCTCAAATTGGTCAGTTACCGATCCTTCAATAGAATAATGTCCAGAATTATGCGGTCGCGGTGCAACCTCATTAATTAGGATCTCGCCACTTTTGGTAAGGAACATTTCAACGGCCAGTAATCCCACATGATCAAAGGCAGCAGAAACTTTTAGCGCCAGTTCCCTAGCTTGTTCTGAAACTTCATGGGATATTCTTGCAGGGCAAATTACATATTCCACTTGGTTGGCCTCGGGATGAAATTCCATCTCGACCACGGGATAAGTTTTCATTTCTCCACTGGAATTGCGCGCAACGATCACGGCCAGTTCCATTTCAAAATCTACCATGTCCTCATAGATACAGTCCTGATCTGGGAGATCAGAAAGATCTGCTGCATTGCGGATTACCTTGACGCCTTTACCATCATAACCACCTTCAGCACTTTTCCAGATAAACGGAAATTTGCGTTCAGTATTTTTGCTGGGAACGGGCAGTACATCAAACGCTGCGGTGGGTATATTCTGTTCTTTATAAAAGGATTTTTGTACCGCTTTATTGCGTATTTTCTTGAGCACACTCGCACTAGGTGATACGGCAATACCCTCTGCCTCGAGATCTTCAAGGGCTTGCACATTGACATTTTCAATCTCGATGGTCAGCACATCCACTTGACGGCCAAATTCCATGACGGCTTCATAATCCATGATATCACCCTCAAAAAATACGGTACAGCCTTCAAATGCTGGTGCGGTATCGTCGGTATACATGACATAGGTCTGGATATCCCACTTGCGTGTCGTGTACAACATCATCTTGCCCAGCTGGCCGCCGCCCAAAATACCCAATCTAAAATCTGAAGAGAAAAGTGTTTGATCCATAGTCCAAAAATAAGGGTTCTATTCAAGTTTTAAATGATTATGAGGTAGCCGCGTTAGTGATTGAAGTGGAAATCCTTTTACAGGACGAATGCATGGAATGCATCGTCCTATAAAAGATTGTAACGGAAAGCACGGCCGCAGGCAACGCCCTTATTAATATCGTTAAACCCATTACTCCAAATCACTATCTTTGCGCAAAATTTACAGCTGTGAGCAAAATCGGTGACCTTTACTTCAAGCCATTTCTTAGTGTAAAAGAGATCAATGGCGCGGTGGAGAATCTGGCTTACCAGCTTAACCGTGACTTAAAGAATAGTAATCCCATCTTTTTGGGAGTCTTGAATGGTAGTTACATCGTGCTGGCAGACCTTACCCGCAAATTTACCGGTGATTGCGAGGTGGCGTTCCTACGCACCAGTAGTTATAAAGGTACAGCGTCAACGGGTGAGGTACGACTGGATATGGAGCTGGATGTTGACCTTACCGATCGGGTGGTGGTTATCGTAGAGGACATTGTGGATACGGGTTTGACGGTGGATGCGCTTTCGCGAAAGCTGAAACTCCACAACCCTTCTGCTCTTTATATTGCTACCTTGTTTTTGAAACCTGAAGTCTACAACCGCGAGCTCAAGATTGATTACGTGGGCCAGAATATTGACAATAAATTTGTCGTGGGATACGGCATGGATTATAATAACCAAGGGCGCAACCTGCCCGAACTTTACGTACAGACTAACCCTATGAAAAATATCGTGCTATTCGGTCCTCCAGGAGCGGGAAAAGGAACACAGGCAGAGCGTTTGAAGGAAAAATATGGCCTGATCCATATTTCTACCGGTGACGTTTTTAGATACAATATCAAGAATGCAACTGACCTAGGCGTGCTTGCCAAATCCTTTATGGACAAGGGCAACCTCGTACCAGATGAGGTAACCATCAAAATGCTGAATGCAGAGGTGGAAAAGACACCCAATGCTGCTGGTTTTATTTTTGACGGTTTCCCGAGAACTGACGCACAGGCAAAAGCGCTGGACGAACTTTTAGAGAGTAAAAGTACCGCCGTTAGTGGTATGGTGGCTCTAGAAGTTGATGATGAGGTGTTGGTGGAGCGCCTTCTGGAAAGAGGAAAAAGCAGCGGCAGACCAGATGATGCAAATGAAGTAGTGATACGCGGGCGCATCAAAGTGTATTACAACCAGACCGCGCCGCTCAAAAATTATTAC
>JBBSPH010000265.1:0-3877 GCA_038258985.1 Flavobacteriales bacterium | reverse complement strand
TCTGGCGTTGGATGCATATTTTGTGTTGGCATTGCTTTGCTCGACGGGTTTTTCTCTTTGGAAATTTGGTTTCAATTGGAAAGAAATCGGGAATACTGCCTATTTGCGAACATGGAATTGGAAAACAAAAGGCAGCGCATTCATCGTTTTGATGCTGGTTCTTGCGGTCGCAACACTATCTGGTTATGTGCTGGATAACGATTCTTACTACATACAAACCATTAAATGGCTCAATGAGTACGGACTTGTGCCTGGAATAGCCAACTGGCATTTATTTCTCGGCCAGCAAAGCGGTTTTCATATCTTAGAAGCCGCGCTGAATCTTGAATTTTTGTCACTCCAATTGAATGATGTAGGCCTGTTTCTGACCCTAGTTATGACGTGTTGGGCAATATTGCCATCCTCAATAGAGGAAACCGATTACCAAAAAGCTTTTCGCCATTTACTCGTTTTGATCCTGCCCGTTTTGCTATTGTTGGGAACGGCACCATCGCCAGACGTTCCCGCAATCCTGATTCATTATTACGTGCTTTACCGATTTCTGTTTGCGGCTTCCTTGCGTCAAAAAGAAAATTTAATCATCATGGCATTTTTGGTAGGATTGGCCTGTTATTTTAAGATCACCTCCATTTTTTTGGCTGTTTTCCCGTTGGTTTTATTTTTGCAAAGGAAGAAAAAATGGACAGTAAGTTTTTTCCAGAGCGCTATTTTTCCATTGGTTTTCGCCCTGTTATTTCTGGCAAAAAATAGCCTAGCCAGTGGATATCCTCTATTCCCTTTGGCATTCGCTTCACTTGATGTAGACTGGCTGTTACCGGTAGAAATGGCAAACTTTTATTCTGCAGCTACGGAGGCGCAGGCCTACGGTATTTCCTCAAATGAATTGGCTGGCCTGGACTTATGGCAGCAACTGAATAGCTGGAGCACACAGCCAGGCCTAGAAAAATGGCTCAATGGGCTGGTCGCGTTCATCGTTCTTGCGAGTGTAATCGGGTTGATAAGCTATTTTAGGAATGTGAAGATGAGAGTCACACTCATCACTTTTCTACTATTCTGCGTAACCTTATTCTATACATCGCCACAAGCCCGGTTTTTCCTGCCGATGTTGTTTCCCGTTGCCATCATTTTGCTTATTTATACATTACCTTACTTCAGGGATCGTAGCGCTGGTATGATATTGTTGGGTTTGGGCATGAGTTTTTTGATTCTGGGTGTGCCATCGCTTGTATCTGCCTTAACGGACAATCCGCGCATGAAGAATTTGCCGACTTTTTCTGTACATCATTTGCTGCTACCAGGTGCACGATCTCGTTTTGGAACCGCTTTCGCGAAAGCGAACATCAACAACATCAATTACTACAATCCAGAAAGTACTGACTTTTTCTACGGTGCCTATGACATTCCATTGCCAGCGACCCAGCCAGAATATTTGAAGTATTTCAACACCTATTTTCAGGTCTCGCCAGAATACCGAGGCGACTCTCCAAAAGAGGGTTTTAGAGCAATTAAGAATTAGAGATCATCCACGTAGGTAAACCCTTGATCTGCTTTAAGATTGGAGATTTTGTCCATGAATTTATGGATGGATTTTTTGTCGGCACGCACCTTTACAAAATAATTGTCGCGGTAAAGGCTGTATTCTTCGGCGCGACCTTTATACAACGTGAGTTTATAATAGGGAATGGGCAAGGCATAAGTCTCCAGTAGCGACCTAAAACGGATGATGATTCCCTTGTCCCTCAGCTCAATATTGCAGGTATTTTTGTTGATGTCCAGCACCATCAGGTTATAGATGTGGATGCTACAATCTGTGATGTGCAACTGTGGCGAGCCGCTGCCCTTCAATTTCCACCGCTCCTTGAGTGTGAGCATAGGCCCTACTTCCAGAGTGATTTTGCGTTCGGTTTCACGGTTGTTATAGGAGACGTTGTAGAGCATAGGTCAAAGTTACAAACTTAGTCTACCAGATGGCGCGAGCCTTTCAATATACCTATCTTTGTGCGTTCAAAAGCTAGCTATGGGATTACTGGAAAACCTGGAAAAAACGACAATCCAGATCGTAAAAAAGATATTTGACGTACAGTTGGAGACGGTGGATATTTCGCTTACGCGAAAGGACCAAAACGGCGATTACACCATCATGGTTTTTCCTATGTTGCGTCACATCAAAGGCAATCCTGCGACCATAGGCCATCAAATAGGAGAGGAGCTCAAAAAACAAAGTGACCTAATTTCTGAAATTGAAGTCATCAAGGGATTTCTAAACATCACACTTTCCAATGCAGCATTCCTAAGCGATTTCAATACCATTCTCGCAAATGATCATTACGGCAAAACTCCCTTAAATAAAGATCTTCCGGGAACGATGGTGGAATTCAGTTCGCCCAATACCAATAAGCCGTTACACCTTGGCCATATCCGAAATATTGTGTTGGGATATTCTACTGCCCAAATCATTGAAGCTACAGGTAAGGAAGTTACCAAAACCCAAATCATCAACGATCGCGGGATCCACATTTGTAAGTCTATGCTTGCCTGGATAAAATATGGAAACGAAGCAACACCAGAATCTACTGGTTTGAAAGGCGACAAGTTGGTGGGTGATTATTATGTCAAGTTTGATCAGGAATATAAGAAAGAAATCGCCGCCCTTATACGAGAAGGAATTCCAGAGGAGGATGCGAAAAAGAAGGCGCCCTCCATCATTGAGGCGCAGGAAATGCTGCGGAAATGGGAGCAGGGTGATGCTGAAACCGTGCAGCTATGGAAGATGATGAACGGCTGGGTCTATGCAGGTTTTGACACCACGTATAGAAGTCTGGGTGTTGATTTTGATAGTTTGTATTATGAGAGCGATACCTATTTACTGGGTAAAGATGTTATTGCTCATGGAATGAACACAGGAGTCTTTTATAAAAAAGACGATGGATCTGTCTGGATTGATTTGACGGATGATGGTCTGGATGAAAAGATCGTGCTGCGATCTGACGGGACTGCGGTGTATATGACACAAGATATAGGAACAGCTGTACAACGTGTGCGTGATCACGATATTGACAGTATGGTCTATACGGTCGGGAATGAGCAGGATTACCACTTCAAGGTTTTGTTCTTGATCCTACAAAAATTGGGTTATGAATGGGCAGACAACTTGTACCATTTGAGCTATGGAATGATCGAACTGCCTTCTGGTAAAATGAAATCAAGAGAGGGAACGGTTGTCGATGCAGACGATATGATCCAAGAAATGATTGACACCGCGCGGGAAATTGCAGAGGAGCAAGGAAAGCTGGATGGGATGTCTGTTGATGAGAAAGAAGAGCTGTATAAGATGATAGGTCTAGGCGCGTTAAAATATTTCATGCTCAAGATCGATCCAAAGAAAAGCATGGTGTTTGATCCCAAGGAATCCGTGGATTTCCAGGGAAACACGGGACCGTTTATCCAGTATGCCCATGCAAGGATCCAGTCCATACTCAGAAAGGCAGATTTCAATCAAAATCAACTCAATTGTGCTGAGGATCTTCCTTTGATAGAAAAGGATAGCACTGTCATTAAGCTGTTACAACAATATCCTGAGACTGTAGCATCTGCCGCGCGCAATTATAGCCCTGCGTTGGTTGCCAATTATTTGTTTGATCTGGTGAAGGAATTCAATAGTTTCTATCAGAATGTTCCTAAAATAGTTGAGGAACAGAACGAGGACTTGAAACACTTCCGATTATTGTTGTGCTACAAAACGGCGCGGGTAATTAAAAGTGGCTGCGGACTGCTGGGAATCCAGGTTCCAGATCAAATGTAGAAGCCGCTGCGCGGCAGATCCGGAAATCCCAAAAAACAAATCCCAAAACCCAAATTTCAAGATTGCCGATTCTTG
>JBBSPH010000264.1:0-3921 GCA_038258985.1 Flavobacteriales bacterium | reverse complement strand
TTAATATCATTTGGCGCTTATGGAAAGGCCAGGTGAAAAAACGTATTCTTTTTCTGGCGGATAGAAATGCGCTTTTGACACAAACCAAAAATGGTGACTTCTCCCCTTTTGGCAATGACATTATGCATATCATCAAAAACCGGAAAATTGATAAATCCTATCAGATATATTTTGCACTATATCAAGGTTTGACCGGGAACGAGGAATCACAAAATGCGTATAAAGAATTCAGCCGTGATTTTTTTGATCTTGTTATAATTGATGAATGCCACCGCGGCAGCGCCTCGGAAGCTTCCGCCTGGCGGGAGATTTTAGATTATTTCAGTTCAGCAACACAGATAGGATTGACCGCTACTCCAAAAGAAACGAAGGATATTTCAAATATCTCTTATTTTGGTGAACCTGTTTACACGTATTCTCTAAAACAAGGAATCGACGATGGCTTTCTAGCTCCCTATAAAGTGGTGAGAATTAGTACAACTGTAGATGAAGGCTGGAGACCAACAAAAGGATTAAAGGACAAATACGGCAATGAAATTGAGGATCGAATCTATAACCTTAAAGATTACGATCGCTCGCTCGCCATTGATGAGCGCACACAGCTGGTCGCTCAGAAAATTACCGAATACCTAAAAGGAACCGACCGCTTTTCTAAAACCATTGTTTTCTGCACCGATATTGATCACGCAAACCGAATGCGAATTGCCTTGATCAATGAGAATGCAGACCTTGTTGCAAAACATAAACATTATGTGGTAAAAATTACCGGCGATGATGAAGTGGGAAAAAGAGAGCTGGACAATTTTACGGATGTAGAAGAACGCCTTCCGGTTATTGCGACGACTTCAAAAATGCTAACGACAGGAATTGATACTAAAATGGTTAAAATCGTTGTCCTTGAGGCCAATATTGGCTCGATGACCGAATTCAAGCAGATCATCGGTCGTGGTACGCGTATAAGAGAGGCAGACGGTAAAGTCTATTTTACGATAATGGATTTTAGAAAGGCAACCAATCATTTTGCTGATCCTGAGTTTGACGGTGATCCTGTACAAATTTATGAACCAGAACCAGATGAACCTGTTGTCCCTCCAACAGAAGATGATGTAGTTGATGGCCCTGATTGCACAGATGATGAAGAGCCAGATTATCCTGAAATTGATCCACCAGATGTAGGAATCGATGACGCCCCGCACATTCCAAAAAAGTTCTTTGTAAATAACGTACAAGTGAAGGTAGCGCATGAAAGGGTGCAATATTACGGGAAGGATGGAAAACTGATTACCGAATCCCTGAAAGATTATACCAGAGAAAATATCACCAAACAGTTTGCTTCATTAGATGATTTTTTACTGCGCTGGAACAGTACAAAAAAGAAAGATGAATTATTCAGGGAACTCGCGGAGCACGGGGTATTACTAGAAGCGTTGCGAGAAGAAGTAGGGAAAGATCTTGATGCTTTTGATCTAATCTGCCATATTGCTTACGACCAACCTGCATTAACGCGCAAAGACCGGGCGGATAATGTGCGCAAGCGTAATTATTTTGCTAAATATGGAGAAATTGCTCAAAAAGTCTTGAATCGTTTACTGGATAAATACGAACAAGAAGGTATTGTTTCTGTTGAGCAAGGCTCTGTTCTTAAAGTAAAACCGTTAAATGAATTGGGTTCTCCTGTGGAACTCGTTAGGGCTTTTGGACAACATAAGGACTTTGAGAAAGCCATTGAAGAATTAGAGAACGAAATTTATAATATTGCCTGATTGAATATCCTGAATAAAATAGAACAACCGGAAGGTAGGCGTATTGAATTTAAAGAAGTAATGCCAACTAAAGCGGAATTGGCAAAAACAATTGTTTCTTTTGCAAACGACGCAGGTGGTGAACTGTTTATTGGTGTAAAAAACAATCCGAAAAGTATTACTGGTTTGCAACAGAGCCTATTGGATACTATTGAGAATCAAATTAGTAATATTGTAAATGACCAATGTAAACCTACTATTTTACCTGAAATCAGTTTTATTGAAAATATAGGCAAGTATATTATTAGAGTTTATATTCACAAAGGAAGTAGACCACCGTATTTTATCCCTTCAAAAGGAAAAGAAAAGGGAACTTACATTAGAGTTGGTTCTTCTAATAGATTAGCCAATAATGAAATTATACGAGAATTAGAAAGACAAGGGCAACATATTTCTTTCGATTCGGAATTATACTTCAATAAAAATCAGCAGGATCTACTTATTGATGATTTCAAAGAATTTTTTAAGGAAAAAACAGCTGAAGATCTATCTGTTCACATATTAAAAAAACTAGAGCTTTTTAAACAAGAGCAAGGTCAATTATTGCCAACTAATGCATTGGTATTATTATCTGATGATCAGGCTCGAAATCAAATTTTTCCCAATGCCAAGATTGAGTGTGCACGATTTAAAGGTATTATTCCCGGAACGTTTATAGATCAAAAATCCATAAACACAAGTATCGCATTGCAGCCGGAATTAGCGTATCAGTTTGTGTTGCGCCATATCTCGCAAGGAACAGAGGATTACAAAGGTGTTTATAGAAACGATCGTTGGGAATATCCCATAGTGGCAATTAGAGAAGTGATAAGAAACGCTGTAATTCATAGGGACTATTCGCTTACGGGAAAAGATATTAAAATTGCCATTTTTGATGATAAAATAGAAATAACAAGTCCAGGAAAATTATTGCCTACAGTCGATTTCAATGAAATGGACGCTGGACAATCAGATGTTCGAAATAAAATCCTTGCACCAGTTTTTAAGCGTTTGGGTATAATAGAGCAATGGGGAAATGGACTACGATTAATAGCAGATGATTTAAAAGGATATCCTGAAATAAAACTTACGTGGAAAGAACCTGGGATAGCTTTTAGAATATCCTTTGATAAGATAAACTATCAACAACAACTAGAGTTGCAGCAGGAGTTGCAGCAGGAGTTGCAGCAGGAGTTGCAGCAGGAGTTGCAGCGGGAGTTGCGGCAGGAGTTGCAACAAGAGTCCCTATACTCAAAAATACTACAAATTGTAGCCGTGAAAACAAGTGCAACCAAAGATATAGCCTTAGCGCTAAAACAAAAAAGCATATCCGGTCAATTGTATCAGGTAATCAACAAACTTAGAGAAGATCAATTAATAGAATGGACAATTCCCGACACTCCTAAAAGTTCTAAACAACAGTATAAAATAACTCAAAGAGGTATTGCTTTTTTACAATTACTTCATAAAAACAACTAATGAGCACAATAACAACCAACATTAAAGGCATACGCGACATCATGCGTAAAGACACGGGCGTAGATGGTGATGCACAACGGATCTCGCAAATGGTCTGGATGCTCTTTATGAAAATATTTGCCGATAAAGAGGAAGAATGGGAAATCACTATTGACAACTACGAAAGCCCCATTCCGGAAAACTTAAAGTGGCACCGTTGGGCTTCCGATGATGAAGGTCTGACAGGGGATTCTTTGATGGAATTTATAGATAACGAACTTTTCCCGGCCTTGAAGGAATTGGACATAACCATAAGTCCACAGGCCAAAATCATTCGTTCGGTATTTGAGGATACCTACAATTATATGAAAAATGGAACGCTTTTCCGTCAGGTGATCAATGAGATCGATAAAATAGATTTTAACAGCTCAACAGATCGTCATTTGTTCAACGATCTGTACGAGACTATTTTAAAGGAACTGCAATCTGCCGGGAGCTCTGGCGAATATTACACACCTAGGGCGGTCACGCAATTTATGGTGGACATCATCAACCCACAATTAGGGGAAAGTGTATTGGACCCCGCCTGCGGTACCGGCGGGTTTTTAACCTGTACCATAGATCATGTGCGCTATCAGGTAAAGACTTCAAAAGATAGGGATGTTTTACAAAGGGGCATTCG
>JBBSPH010000263.1:0-3942 GCA_038258985.1 Flavobacteriales bacterium | reverse complement strand
TATTCTCTGGATACAGGTAATTTTCTGTACTATTTCGCTTTCGCGAAAGCGAAATAGTACAGAAAATTACCTGCTAACAATCAGATAGTGCAACGTTGACAGCAAGACCACCGGTGCTGGTTTCTTTGTACTTGGAATTCATGTCTTGCGCGGTTTGCCACATGGTTTCAATAACTTTATCCAGCGGGACCTTCGCATTTTTGGCATCTGTATCCAGCGCCATTTCACAGGCATTGATTGCCTTGATGGCACCCATCGCATTGCGCTCGATACAGGGAACTTGTACAAGCCCACCGATGGGATCACAGGTTAGTCCCAGATGATGCTCCATTGCAATCTCGCTCGCCATTAATACTTGGGCTGGTGTGCCGCCCATCAATTCCGTCAGTGCTCCCGCAGCCATGGCGCTGCTTACGCCTATTTCTGCCTGACAGCCGCCCATCGCCGCACTTATAGTCGCTCCTTTTTTGAATAGAGAGCCTATTTCACCAGCAACCAGTAAAAACTTTTTGATATGCTGAAAGTCTGCCTGATGATTTTCAATCGTCAGGTAGTACATTAAAACAGCTGGTATCACGCCAGCACTACCGTTAGTGGGCGCAGTTACCACTCTGCCTAGGGATGCATTGACTTCATTTACGGCTAGTGCAAAACAGGATACCCATTTCAGAATTTCCCTAAACTTGACCTCCGTACCTCGTATAGCTGTTATCCACTCTTCCTTATTGGTATATTCTGCACCTTTCTGCAATCGTTGGTGCGTATCATAAGCCCTGCGACGCACGTTTAACCCGCCAGGGAGAATACCTTCTGTATGGCAACCGGTGTACATGGAATCGAGCATAACATCCCAAATATCTTTGAGTCGAGCATCGATCTCTTCTGGATCATTCAGATATTCCTCATTCTCCAAAACGATTTGAGAAACAGGCTTTTTATCCCGATCACAATATGCTTGTAATTCTAGGGCACTATGAACGGGCCGCGGGAAACATTCAAATTTTGCCTGCTGTTTGGCCGCACGTTTGCGCTCCTTTTGCACAAAGAATCCACCTCCAATACTAAAATAGGTTTCAAACACCACCTTTCCATCAGTAAGAACCGCTTTGAAGCGGATACCATTGGGATGGAACGGTAGGAAGTTTTTATTGAACTTGATCTGGGTTGCCGGATCGAATTTTATCAAATGAACGCCGTCCAACTGGAGCAGCTTTTGGCTCTTAAGGTATTCAAAAGTTTCAGGGATTTCTGTGATCTCACAAGTCTGTGGGTCTGCGTTTGTGAGTCCCATTATTACCGCAATGTCCGTCGCATGGCCTTTTCCCGTTAGGGATAGCGATCCATATAAATCAACTTCAATGGATACGACTTGTTCCAACCGATTTTTATCACGCAGTTTACCCAAGAAATTACGCGCAGCACGCCATGGACCGAGGGTATGCGAACTGGACGGCCCTACTCCTATCTTGAGCATGTCAAAGACGCTGATGGCTTCAAATTTTTTGACTGGTGCTAGCATAGGTATGTGAGAATTTGGCGGTCGCAAATATAGGTTTTGTGTAGAAGCTTTTAGAGACTGTCACTGGAAGATGGTTACTGGAGTTAGGTGGAAAACCATATCTCGACTTTCGTTCGATACTGGTAAGCAAAATTTGTGATAACAACAATATCTAGCCGCGTCGAGCCGCTGTGCTGAAGCGGTGTTGAAGCAGGCAGTCGAGAATGAGCGCGTCCCAATTTCGATCTTTCGGTTGTTTTTTAGATATCAGCTTGCGGGATGATCGTTTATAAGATTGATGATAGTGATAAGTTTTGAATTTGTGGGTTTTATGCTTTCGCGAAAGCGATATATCTATAAAGATGACTGCAAGACGCTTCGACAAGCCCAGCGTGACAAAATCTGTTGGAAAGGAATGGTAAGGTCAGCTCTAAAATGCCAATTATAGTTGTATTCTGACAGCTTGTCATTACGGATGGGCTGGCACAAACATTGACTTTATGCAAGCGTAAACGAAAACAACATTAATTAAAATATATAGTAATGAGTAAAATAATTGGAATTGACTTAGGGACGACCAACAGCTGTGTTTCCGTAATGGAAGGTAGCGAGCCGGTGGTAATTCCTAATGCTGAGGGGAAACGCACGACTCCATCTGTGATCGCTTTCGTTGAAGGCGGCGAGATTAAAGTAGGTGACCCTGCAAAAAGACAAGCGGTGACGAATCCTACCAAAACGGTAGCATCCATCAAACGTTTTATGGGTAACAAATTTAGCGAGGTTTCTAACGAGGCCGGTCGTGTACCTTATAAAGTAGTGAAAGGTGACAACAACACGCCGCGAGTTGATATCGACGGTCGTTTATACACGCCACAAGAATTGAGCGCGATGATTCTTCAGAAGATGAAAAAAACTGCGGAAGATTATCTAGGACACGAAGTAACTGGAGCGGTAATCACCGTACCTGCTTACTTTAACGATTCCCAACGTCAAGCAACAAAAGAAGCTGGTGAAATCGCTGGCCTTAAAGTAGAGCGTATCATTAATGAGCCAACTGCTGCGGCACTGGCATATGGAATGGACAAAAAAGATACTGATCAGAAGATTGTCGTATTTGATTTTGGTGGTGGAACGCATGACGTTTCTGTATTGGAATTGGGTGATGGCGTTTTTGAAGTTCTCGCAACTGACGGTGACACACACCTAGGTGGTGATGACGTTGACCAAAAAATTATTGACTGGCTAGCTGACGAATTTAAAAGCGCAGAAGACATTGACTTGCGTAAAGACCCAATGGCTTTGCAGCGTTTGAAAGAAGCTGCCGAGAAAGCAAAAATTGAGCTTTCGTCAAGTGCACAAACTGAAATCAACTTACCCTACGTAACGGCTACCGCTAGCGGACCGAAGCACTTGGTAAAAACGTTGACTAAATCACAATTCGATAAATTAATCTCTGACCTTGTGAAGAGAACTATCGAGCCTTGTGAAAAAGCATTAAAAGCCGCTGGATTATCCAAAAGCGATATCGATGAAATTATTCTCGTAGGTGGATCAACCCGTATTCCTGCGGTGCAGGAAGCTGTTGAGGCATTCTTCGGTAAGAAGCCATCTAAGGGAGTTAATCCAGATGAGGTAGTAGCGATAGGTGCTGCGATCCAGGGTGGTGTATTGACAGGTGACGTAAAGGATGTATTGTTGCTGGATGTGACTCCGCTATCCCTAGGTATTGAAACCATGGGTAACGTGATGACCAAGTTGATTGAGTCCAACACGACCATCCCGACCAAGAAGTCTCAGGTATTCTCTACCGCAGCTGATAATCAGCCAAGTGTTGAAATCCACGTACTTCAAGGAGAACGCGCCATGGCACCGGACAACAAGACGATTGGTAGATTCCACTTGTCTGATATTCCACCAGCACGCCGTGGTACGCCACAGATCGAGGTAACCTTTGATATTGATGCCAATGGTATCATCAAAGTAAGTGCTGAGGATAAAGCGACTGGTAAAAAGCAGGACATCCGTATCGAGGCTTCTTCAGGGCTAAGTGCTGAGGAAATCGAAACAATGAAGCAAGACGCAGCTGCAAACGCAGATGCCGATAAGAAAGCTAAGGAAACCGCTGACAAATTGAACAGCGCAGATCAAATGATCTTCCAAACGGAGCAGCAGTTAGAGGAATTTGGCGACAAACTTCCAGAAGACAAGAAAGCACCAATTACAGAAGCGCTTGATGAATTGAAAGCAGCTTACGCAACACGTGAAATCGAGCAGATTGATCCAGCGCTAGAAAAACTGAATACCGTTTGGACGGCAGCTAGTGAAGAAATGTATAAATCACAAGCAGATGGTCAAGGTGGACAGCCAGGACCAGACGCTGGTGCCTCTTCAGAAGCAGAGACCAGTGATGTGGAGGATGTAGATTTTGAGGAAGTGAAGTAAGT
>JBBSPH010000262.1:0-3960 GCA_038258985.1 Flavobacteriales bacterium | reverse complement strand
TCAGAATCGGGATGAAATTCCGGGAAAATTTTAAAATATGGATCATCCGGATTTCTGGAACCTTGAGAATATTGCACCACTTGATCGTGGATAAAAGTAATTTTAATTGCATTTTTAAAAACCGACTCCGGCAAGCTCCCCGTTGGTCTGTTCATACCTATTACCACGGGAAAAGGACCGGCACCATCCGGAATGCTTACCGGCGCTTTAAGCGTGAGGGTTTTCTTATTTCGACTTATTACCACCGTGAGCGTATCCTGGTCATAAGAAGCCGTAAGATCTGTTGAACGTTGCGGCTTTTCACCTATCTCATATTTCTGGATTTCAGCTTTTATCTCGTTACGCCGGCATTGCCAATCGTTGAAATCTGTGGAGCGGCCGCTTCCGTCAGACCAAGAAAATGGATCTGGTAACTTTGTATAATTCTTCAAATCCATCAAATCTGGCAAAAGTGGGGCAGCGCAACTTGATTCGCTATTTTCATCTGTATATACCCGTGGCAATTGACCATAACTGCTCAAAGCAAAAAACAGCCCCAAGAATGTTAGCGGAGCAGAAAATTTTAAAGTTATCTTCATTTTTAGTTTGTTTTAAAAGTGATTATAAACGCATCGAAACGGATTATGTTCAAATTAAAAAAAGCCATGACACTACGTGCATGGCTTTCTAGTTTTTACTGAACAATTATTGATTAATATCCTGGATTTTGATACGTGCTTAATTCTGCAGCGCTCATGTCAAGGGCGTCCAATTGTCCTTGGGGAATAGGCCGCAAATAAAGATAAGGTTGAATATCACGTGATATTGTCTGTGCATCGTGATCTCCAAACTGAGTCCCAGCAATCTGGTAAGTGCTTGCCAGTTCTGCCCATTTCTGAGTTCGTATAAGATCATACCAGCGGTAACCTTCCCCATAATATTCTCGGGAACGCTCGGCAAGAATATAATTTATATCAATTGCAGTGGGCGTTTCGGCGATAAGTTGATCACTGAAATCGTCATTTCTAGATTCGTTATCATTATTATCAAACGTCCATACGCCTGCTCTTGCCCTTATTACATTAATGAGATCTCTAGCGGACATTCCACCTTGAGGAATTGCGCCTTTAACCAAAGCTTCGGCGGCTATAAAATAAAGTTCGGAAAATTTCGCGATATTAAAAGGACGTGTACTTGCGGCGTTGGGCTGACCTAAACCATCACCAGAATTGGTACGATACGGGCCCAATTTCCAAAGACCGGGATATACTATCCTACTGATATCTTCTGGCCCGATTACAAAATCAGATCTTCCGGGCATTACTCCTGCGCCAATATTACTATCCCCAGTACCATCTGGATATTGAATGCCGCTTTCTGGCTGCTCATCAAGAAAGGTGAGTATGGCATCGCCGGGAGCAACCTGTAATCCGTTGGCATTGTAAAGGACACTTTCTTCAACACCCGCTTTAGGCCAGTTTCCCCTATAAACACTTGTAAATGTTCCATCATAACGAGAATCCTGACTTTTATTGGCAAATGTATTCGTGAGCACGCCCACCGTAGGAGCCATACGTACCCATGGTCTTCCCAAAAACTGCGAATCCTCTCGCTGCACCGACGCTACACTGTATTCTCCTCCAGATGAACTGGCACTTCTCAAACTTGTATAGTTCCAGGTCAACATCCAGCCTGCAAAATTATCTGATCCCCCACCATTGGCATAGGTCAAGCTGCTGCCATTGTAGAATTCACTAGTTTCGGTATGATCTGAATAGAATAAAATCTCACTGTTTCTATCATTCGCTGCATTGTTCACCTCATAAAAAGAATTTTGCAGTGCGAAAGGTCCAGGATTATTAATGGCTTCATTTGAGATATCATACGCCTGTTGAAAATAATACTGGGCGCTGTTTCCATCGGGATCCGTTCGGTTTGTTTCTGGATAGGTAGGAATATTATTGGGATTTTCAAGCCACCAGGCATAGGTAAGGTAGGCTTTCGCCAAATAAAGTCTTGCCAATGTTTGTGTTACCCCGCCCGTTACTCGCGGTTGGGCAGGTAGGTTTTCCACGGCAGTGATCAGATCAGGAAAAATTACCTGTGTATAAACCTCCGGTACGGTATTACGTACAGATGTCCGCGTGGGATTTGTATTGAACTCGAGCATTCCGGCTCCAAGATCTAATGGAACCCCTCCAAAAGTTTGGACCAACATAAAGTAATCAAATGCACGAAAAAAATTAGCTTCGGATGTTAATGTTGGTGAGATCCCAACTTCAACGGCATTTGCAATCACACCGTTTGCAGTATTGATATTTGAAAAAGCTGCTCCCCATAAAATATCTGCTCGACTATCTTGTGGGGTTATATTTCCCTGTCCCGAGACATCCATGATCAAGAAATTTTGATCTGCGCTCTGCCCATAAGTCGCCTCATCAGTACCAGTCTCTGTTGTGTTATAAAAATAGGCTTGCCCGAATATACTTCTCAAATGGCCATACATTGAGGTTATCCCACCTCTTACACCTGTTTCAGTTCTAAAAAAACTAGGCTCATACGTTGCTCTGGGAGTTTCTTCTAATATACTGTCTGAGCAAGACATTGTTAACAGACCGAGCATCACTCCCGATACCATAGCGATCTTCATTTTATTGTTATTCATAGTCTTATTTTTTAGAATTTTAGGTTTACACCCAATAAATAATTTCTTGTAGATGGTGTGTTCGTACCTACAGTTAGTAATCTTCTTTGATACGAAGACACTGCGGAATTCTCATCTCCATACGAGTTTGTAACCGGGTCCATCCCTGACTCATCATGGTAGGGAGAAAACAGAACAAAGGCATTTTGAACCGTACCGTAAACCCGTAGGTTATCTACACCCAAATTTTCCAGCAACTGCTTGTCAAAATTGTAACCAAGGGTTATCGTGCGCACTTTTAGATAAGAACCGTCAAAATATCCCAATGTAGATCCATATTTGGGATTATCACCACTAGCGATACCTCCCGGTTTTGGATACTTAACATCTGTATTTTCTGGAGTCCAATAATCTACATCCACGTTACCCTGGCGACCACTGAGCAGATTGAGATACCCTGCAGAGCCATATAGTGTACTTATAAGCGTTCCTCCATCCTGGAACGTTCCCACTACATTTAAATCAAAATTTTTGTAAGATAATCGTGTGTTAAATCCACCTTGAAAATCTGGCATGGTATTGATTACCTGTCTATCATCTGGCCCTATTTGTCTTACCGGACTTCCATCATCATTAAAATCACCTGTATAGCGCACCTTAACCATACCCACGTTGCCCCCTGGTTCTAAAACGTCCAGATAAGGATCTCCTTCTTGCCATAATCCCACCCGTTCATAATCATATATAACATTTATGGGACTTCCTACAAACCAGCTATTTGCCTCATCACGCTGTTGACCTGAAGCCAATGCGACAAGTTCATTTTTGTTGGAATATAAATTTAGACCCAATTCCCAGCTTACGCCCTCTGGATTATCTATGATTGTTCCATTTAGGGCGATTTCAAAACCTTTGTTCTGAGTTTC
Source organism: Flavobacteriales bacterium (assembly GCA_038258985.1). Taxonomy (GTDB): domain Bacteria; phylum Bacteroidota; class Bacteroidia; order Flavobacteriales; family Flavobacteriaceae; genus Nonlabens. Next base: position 411 of record JBBSPH010000262.1, on the reverse strand, counting down.
ACCAATATTGGCCGTGTAGCTACCCACGCCAGAGGTAGGCGGAAGACCTACACCCAGCAAGATATCTTTGGTGTTTGTAATGTAATATTCCGCGGTACCGGTAAGTCTGTAATTGAAAAGTGAAAAATCAACACCAAAGTTATAGGTAGTTGAATACTCCCAGCCCAGTTCTGCATTAGGCAACTGGCTTACATAATACCCGACTGCGTAATCATCTGGACCAAAATTATAAGGGCGAGTACTTAATCGTCCCAATGTGGAATATGGATCAACAGATTGATTTGAAGTTTCCCCATAACCTGCGCGTAGCTTTAAAGAATTTACCCAAGTAACATCCTGCATGAACTTCTCATTCGCGATGCCCCAACCCGCAGAAACCGCAGGGTACGAATTCCATTTATAGCCATCTGC
>JBBSPH010000261.1:0-3973 GCA_038258985.1 Flavobacteriales bacterium | reverse complement strand
CTTATCTGCGTGCAGAGGGAATTGCCGCCATTGAATCACAGGGAACCTGGATCGAGCGCGAGAACGGCGAGTTGGAGACACCACTAGTCAATGGAGCAGAATGTGCTTATACCACCTTCAAGGAAGATGGAACTGCGCTCTGTGGCATAGAAGCTGCCTACCGTGATGGTGCAACCCAGTTCTACAAACCTCTTTCCTGTCATTTGTATCCTGTGCGCTTGCAAGAATATACTGACTTTACCGCCGTGAATTACCATAAATGGCAAATCTGCGATGATGCCTGTGAGTTGGGTGCAGAATTAGGTGTTCCAGTTTATAAATTCCTCAAAGAATCGCTTACGCGAAAGTTTGGAAAGAAGTGGTACGCGGAATTAGAAGAGATTGCGGAAATGAAGTCGAATGAATAGCAGGAGAGATTTTTTTGCTCTTAATAGTTGTGAGGTATAATTACAGAAACCATTGAAAATAGTATGGACATAACTGCCGAAATATTAAAAGCAATCGATTATTCAGATGACGAAGAATATCAAACAGCAATTGACATCTGTTCTGATATTATCGAGTATGATTTTAGTTATGACAGAGCCTATTTTGAAAGAGCGATGGCATATCTAGAAATCGGCAAGGATAATTTAGCGGTAATTGACTTTGAGAAATTGATAGCCCTGAACCCAACCTATCCAGGAGGGAAGGATTGGTATTCTCGTACTTTGTCTAGACTGGGAGATTTTAGGTCAAGTGCAACTATGAAATTTTCTGAACTAAGGGAAAATCCAGAGGGTAAATATGGAATGGGAATTTCCCCACAAAGTTGGGCAGAATGCGCCGAGAATTATTATAAAGCTGGAGATATCGACACGGCAGAAGAAGTTCTAACTGAATACTTTGATAAGCATCTAGCAAAGGTTGACAAATATGTAAGGTATGAAACCACACCTAGAAGAGTTTTAATTAAGATCCTGCTCCATAAAAGAAGATTTGAACAAGCCTTGAACGAATCTAATCAAGTAATGAAAAGTCAGTATAAAGTTCCTGCGGATTATGAACTGTTTATTGAATCATTAATAGCAAATGGACAAACTCAAACCGCAGTGCAGGAAATTGACTTTTACGTGAAAAACATTCAAGGTGGTTATGAAAATGGTACTATCACTAGGTTAAAGAAAATCATGAAAAAGTAATAACCATTGTACCCAGTACAATTTGACAAGATTAATAAATGTCGTAATGCATGTCGAGTTTTGCTGGATCGTTGTTATCTGCGCTTATCTGAACGTTATTTCTGATGATAAAATAATTCATGGCTCAACTGTCCTTGGCCTCTTTAATGTAGTCTATATGGATACCTTAAATGACTGTCAGAATACGACTTTGTAACATTGGAAATCAATATTGATTAGGATGTTAATCAAATGCGCTTGATATTTTGCGTGAGGGATTGAAGTGGAAATCCTTTTTTGAAATGACGCATGTAATGCGACACTTCAAAAAAGATTGCAACGTAAAGCCCGACCGAGCCCAAAGCGAGGGCACGCCCAAATAAAATTAATTCTCTAGTTGAGAAACTAAGCGTAAATCACCTAAACACAAAACAAAATCTATACACAACCGAAACTATCGCATAGAACTCAATCAAACCAGCAAAACCACAGAATTAATCCCATAAAAAAGCCGCCTAATCATTAAAATTAGACGGCTCTGTAAAATTATAATTATAGAGTTATGCCTCGCAGCTTGCGCAATCCTTCTTTTGCTTAAACTTCTGAGCAGCGTTCATACTGTGCTGATAGTACAGGGATTTTAATCCTAATTTCCACGCGGTAATGTGGATATTGTTCACATCTTTGGTCGCCATTTCTGGGTGCACAATAATGTTCACCGATTGACCTTGATCAATGTGGTTCTGACGGTTTGCCGCTTGATAGATGATGTCCATCTGGTCAATCTCGCTGTAGGTCATGAAAATTGCCTTTTCATCGTCAGTCACAAAATCTAGGTGTTGGACGCTACCATCGTGGGCACGTATGTCGTCCCAGACCTCTTTGGTATTCATTCCTTTTTCTTCCAACAGCTCCACTAAATACGGATTCTTGATGGTAGTTTTGATTTTGGCGATGTCCTTTACGTAGATATTGGACCAGATAGGCTCAATTCCCTGTGAAACCTGACCTAATATAAAGGCGCTAGAGGTTGTAGGTGCAACGGCATTCAATGTAGCATTTCTACGGCCATAACCTTTCAACAATTCTGGCTCACCGAACATCTCTGCCAACTCTTCGCTCGCTTTGTAACTCTTGTCTTTTAGGGCTTTGAAAATCTCGCTGTTCAAACTAAACGCTTCCTGACTGTTGAATGCCAGTTTTTTAGATTGCAAAAAGGAGTGCCATCCTAGAGCACCCAATCCTAGGGAGCGGTTGTCCTTAGCAAATTTGTAAGCGCGTTCCATAAACAGGAACGTCTGGCGGTCTTCTAGTTTGTCAGAATCGCGATAAGCTTCCAGTTTTTCCAAGAATTCTGTGATAACGGCATCTAAGAAATAAACCATCGTTTCCACAGCATCCGTATCTTTCCACTTGTCGTAGTGCAATAGGTTGATGCTGGACAGTACACATACAAAAGACCACTCGTCGCTGGATGGCAACATGATCTCTGTACATAAGTTACTGGCGTAGATCGGTAATTTTTTATCCTGATAAACATCTGCCGCATTGTTATTGGCATTGTCTGTAAAGAAAATGTAGGGATAGCCCATTTCTCCACGCGACTGTAAAACGCGTGCCCATAGTGTGCGTTTTTCCTGATCGCCAGCGATCATTTCTTCCATCCACTTGTTAGTCACGGTAACACCATGAGTCAACTCCTGAATAGGGTTTCCTTCGGTTCCTATTTCTAGGAATTCTTTAATGTCCTTGTGCTCGATAGGCAAGTACGGTGAGAAACGACCACGACGTACAGATCCTTGACTCACTACATCTACCATGGATTCAAACAAGCGCATGATATGAACCGCGCCAGATGCCTCACCATTATTTTTAATGGGCGCACCGCGATGGCGTATTTTACCAAAGTAACCAGAAGTTCCACCACCAAGTTTGGACATCATTCCAACCTCAGATTGTGAGTAAAGGATATTACCTATATCATCATCAATGTGTGAACCAAAACAGCTGATAGGAAGACCACGACGTTTCCCAAAGTTAGACCACACTGGCGATGCCAGCGAGTAGAATCCTTCACTCATATAACCGTAGAACTTGTCAGCAAAGCCATCGATTTTCAAAATCTGCTCCGCGCGTTCTGCGACTTCTCTCATGCGGCTTTCTGGTGTTGCTCCAGGTGTTAGATAGCCAGCGGTAAGAAAGTTACGGCTGTTTTTGTTGAGCCATTTAAATCCTTTTTCCTGGGTAGGTTTTGCAGCGTTAAGTGCTTCCTTTCTTGCATCGACCAATTTCTGATTGGCATCGACCTTTTGTTGTTCTTGTTCTACTGTGGTATTCTTCTCGCTCATAATTAAAATAGGTCGTCTTTGGTTACACTCTGTGCTCTCTTGGTATAATTGATGGATCGCTTCACAAAGAAGTCTCCATGTTTTGTCCCGATAATCTCGTCGTCAAACCACTCGCATTGCGCGATGAGGTCTTCATCAATCTCAAATACTTTCTCAATGCCTATACTGACGAGTGAGTTATTAAATCTGTTTTTAATGAATTCGTTGACCACGGCTTTAGGTAGGAAATCCAGTTCTCCTTTTTCAAAGATCCAGTCTACTAGACCGCTTTCTGCTTCAAAGGATTTTTTACACATTTCCTGGATGCGTGTGTGGTATTCTTCTGTAAACCATTCTGGTTTTTCGTCACGCAGGATTCTGATAAGATCAATACCAAAATCGCCATGGATTTGCTCTTCCTTACTGGTCGCTTCTACCACATTGGAAATTCCCTTCAGCATATTCTTGTGCTTGTTGAAGCCCATG
>JBBSPH010000260.1:0-4003 GCA_038258985.1 Flavobacteriales bacterium | reverse complement strand
GCAGCAGGTTCACTATCAGAGCCCACAAAAGACCAGCCGTATTCTTTATTCCCAATGATGGGATAAATGCAATTTGCGCCAACACCAATATCGAGGCATTTTATCTTAGTGCCCAACGGAATTATTTCAGTGTTACAGCTTGCTAATAAATCGGCCAGATGATGAAGGTAATCCGCTCTTCCCGGAACAGGGGGACATAAATAACCCGATGGAAGATTCCAGTGATGAATATCATAATAATGTTTCAACAATGCTTTATTCAGCATCATCACCGCATCGGGATTTGAAAAGTCAATCGATTCATCCTGGTACTCATTCAACCGGACGAATGGTTTCAATTCAGGAGCCGTGCAAATGAGTTCGCTGAAATTATAACGGTTGCGATGCCTGTTCCGCGGATGTAGACCAGACTTTTCTTTTGGATGTTCTTTTTTTTGTTGAAGTTTCAAAGCCACGGTATGGTTTTGTTGCAGTGCAAAACGCTAACGCAAAGGAAATGCTTTTTTTCATCTGTTCTACAGTTCAATCTATTACTCTTGAGTTGAGGTTGGAGAGATAGGTATTCACTCTTCCACTTCTGCAAAATATTTCTCTGCAAGTTCCATATAGCCAACTGCAATTCGATTACCATCGCGGCTAGGAACTTCGATCAGTTCCCACGGATAGTCTCCTAAAACTTTTGGATTATTCTGTAGCCGTTCACCCAACTTGAAAAGATGATCGGTCGAGATTCGTTTTACGATCATGCCGGATTTAAGCGTGACTTCTGATGTAATAGGTACAAACATTATTAAGTATTGATGGCTAGCGATTACGGATCAATGATCATACCACTGAAGTGACGAACCCGCTGCAATCACTGCCAAGCTGCCTGCAGCGATTCGCTACTGAGTTGCATAGTGCCATGAGGTCTAAATACCTCAGTGCGCATGCAATTTTGTTTAATATTTTCTACAATTCTTGTGACGGCTACTAACATAGATCTGTATTGATAGAGAACAAATAACACTACAGTATTTAACAAAAACCTTTAATGCTAATCACTGACGTAATCGAGAGCAATAGCGTTACGAGCATTGATAACATTACGATCCAATAAATGGCATTAAAAACTTTCCAAATCTTCGCTCTCATAACTCATATAAGTGAATATGTGTAGCTAAGTTATTTGGTATACGCCAGCAAATCAACTACATGAGCCACCCATTAGCAACACACATTATCAACCCGGGCATCCCTCTCACTTCCTAAGCTCTCCAAAGAGTGTCGCTGCCCCAGCCTGGTGTGAAGGAGAAGATTGGATTAATGAAAATCCACCGCTAAAAAACTTCTATGAAGATTGAGTAAGCCAGATGCCTAAGCTAAGTAAAATAACGCAGTACATTATATACCTTATCCTATCCTGAGCGCAGCGAAGGACCTTCGACATCCCACCAGCGACCACAAACTAGATTGTAATGCATCCCAACGTAGTGCGTGTCCTGGTGAACGCCTCGGGAAAGGCTCTTTTCACAGAGACAATTCGGGAGTTGGCAGATTTCATTTTGCAAGATCTGCGAGTTCATGATTCTTTGTGGAAAAAACAAGGACATGAAAACTAACTTAATATTGATACGACTTGGTGGAATTATGAATCTATTGGCTGCTATTCTACACCTGTCATTTTGGAATGTGTTTGACTGGACGTATGAACTGACGAAACTCAGCATCGTGAATAGCAACATTATGCAAATGCTAAATTTGTTCATCCTAGTTTTTTTTGTGTATGTAGGACTGCTTCTGCTCTTGAAACCAAAAACTGTAATTTCCACTTTGATGGGAAAACATTTTCTGAGTTTACTAACTACTATGTGGACAGCTCGTCTGGCCATGGAGTTTTATTTTCCAGAAGGAGATCTGGTATTCGCAGCGGTATTGGTATTCACTATTTTATGCTTCAGTTATCCGCTGGTTTCATCCATCAAGGTTAAACGCAAAGTTGACAATAGCGAACATCTGAAACATTCGTGGCAAGCCCATGCGCTACTTCAGGATTTCGAAATTGAAGATGTCTGGGAGTTGCCCGTTGAGATGAATCACCATCAATCTGTGGGTGATATGCAAAAAGTATTCGCCTCAGCAATAGACGAAATGTCTCGATCCGGTATAGCCGGATGGCTTTTTCAGTTCCGGTTTTTCCTTGGAAGGCTATTTGGCTGGGATGATGAAGTTGATACCGTAGATGTGCTACCTGTGGGCAGTATTCGAGAACGATATGCCAGACAACATAGACTGAAAGCAGGCGATTTTTATGTTCAGCGAGGAGCTCAGTTTGTACCGGTCTATCAAATGAAAAATGAAGCACTATCTGAAATCGAAAATGCGACAGTTCATGCGGCAGTGCATTATGGTAAGGTGCCAATAGGAAATGATTGCTATGGGGTGCACATGACTGTATATGTAAAACCAAAGGGTTTGTTTGGAAAAATATACCTGCAATTGATCAAGCCTTTTAGACTCTACATAGTGTATCCTATCATGCTCAAAGTAATAGGGAATCACTGGCGAAAATACCAACTGGCCCAATCCGAACGTGAATTGGCTTTGGTTTGATTTGCCTAAAGATGTAGTATTTTAGACAATCGAAATAGACAAATGCAGAAGCTCTTATATATCGTTGTTCACCTGCTGTTTTGGACCACCTTCACTGCACTTTCCTGGATGGCAATCAGCGCAAACCCAGGAGAAACTACTTTTATTTTAAACCATCCCAGTGCCATAGTATTGTTGACGTGTTGGGCATTAGTGAACTTCTATACTTTTTATTTTTATGTGCAGCCTCTATTTCTTGATTCGGGAAAGTTTGTGACGTATTTATTTATTTCAATTGGTCTTAGTGTGATTTCCAGTTTAGTTTTTGTGGGGTCTTTTTGGATCTTTTTCGAATCATTCAGACCCTATGCGATACAAAAATTTGTAGAAGGAATCGGTGGTACGTTTTTGATTAGCCAGTGTGGAAGTTTATTAAAGGGTTTTGTGAACTGGAATGAGAGCTTGCATCAAAAAACGGAATTAGAAAATCGATCTTTGAAAAATGAGCTGTCCATGCTCAAAGCCCAGCTCAGTCCTCACTTTCTTTTCAACACACTGAATAATATCGACACGTTGATTTACAAATCGCAAGATGAAGCATCAGCGATGTTGATCAGGCTTTCGGAACTGCTGCGCTATATGCTTTATGAAAGTGAGACCAAAGAAGTTTTGATAGATAAAGAATTGGAATATCTCCAACAATTGACAGACTTGCAAAAACTAAGGTTTCAAGAACGTGAATTCATCGAATTGAAAATCAATAACCACAACTCTGAATTGAAAATTGCACCATTATTATTACTTCCCTTTGTTGAAAACGCTTTTAAGTTCGTTTCCAACGCTCAGCAACTGCCAGCGATTAAAATTAGCATTGATGTAGAAGAAAACCATATTCATTTTCGTTGTGAGAATTATTTTAACGCTAGTGAAAATACATCTGGAGTCAATACGGGTGGCATTGGATTAATCAACGCGCGGAGAAGATTGGAACTATTATACCCAGATAGGTTTAAATTAGCCATCAATAAAATTAACAATCAATTTTTTGTAGATCTATACCTATCATCAAAATGACTTTGAATTGTATCATCATCGAAGATGAGCCTTTGGCTGCAGAAAAGTTGGAAGGATTTGTGAAAAAGCTGCCGTTCATTAAGTTGAGTGCTAGTTTTAGAAATAGTCTTGACGGTCTGCAGTATTTAAAAGAACATTCTGTGGATTTATTATTTCTGGATATCCAAATGGATGGAATTACAGGTATCGAATTATTGGAAAGTTTGCCCAATAAACCATCGGTCATTTTGACGACTGCCTATCAGGAATATGCCCTCAAAGGATATGAACTTCATGTGAGTGACTATTTACTAAAACCATATTCTTTTGCGCGATTTTTAAAAGCTGTTAATAAAGTGCATGATGATTTGTCAAAAAG
>JBBSPH010000259.1:0-4004 GCA_038258985.1 Flavobacteriales bacterium | reverse complement strand
CTGTTGCAGTCTCTACGATTCGCGCCGAAGAAATACGGGAAAAGCTTGGAGCGCAAGAATTCCCTGAAATTTTGAACAATACTCCTTCTATTTATGCTACCAAACAGGGTGGTGGTTATGGTGATGCTCGAATAAATATTCGTGGCTTTGATACCCAAAACTCCGCCGTTATGATTAATGGTATACCGGTTAACGATATGGAAAACGGCCAGGTATATTGGAGCAACTGGGCAGGACTTTCTGATGTAGCAACCGCAATACAAGTACAACGTGGTCTGGGTTCCTCAAAACTTACCGTATCTTCTGTAGGTGGAACCATTAATGTCGTTACCCGTTCTGCAGAGCGCAAAGAAGGCGGCTTTGTAAGTTCTTCCGTAGGTAATAATGATTACCTGAAAACGGTAGCGTCTTACAATACTGGACTTAGTGATAACGGCTGGTCTGGCTCCTTCTTATTGAGCAGGACAGCGGGTACGGGTTATGTTGACGGCACTTCTTTTGAAGGCTATAATTATTTCATTGGTGTAGGTTATAAACCTAACGCCAACCATGACCTTAACTTTATGGTCACCGGTGCCCCGCAACAGCACAACCAGAGAGGTTTTGCCCCAACACTTCGCGATTATATCACTTATGGTGGCGGTACAGATCCCAGGATAAAATACAATAGCGATTATGGATTTAGAAATGGAAAGGAATTCACTTTTGGCGGTAATTTTTATCACAAACCTATTGCATCTCTTTCTTGGGACTGGAAAATTTCTGACAGAACAAAACTAAACACATCGGCGTATGCTTCTTTGGGACGCGGTGGATCAGTTGGTTCTATAGGTCGTGCAAATGGTGATCAATCATTTTCACTTCCTAAAGTAAACAACGGCTTAGTGCCAATGGATGCTATTGTCGCCTATAACTCTGGACAACCAGCCCTTGGTGGGGTGCGCCAAACGTATACCGGAGGTGATGATCCTGCTTTTCGCGGTCTTTATGTGAATGGAAACAATGACGCATCGGTTTATGCTGATGAAGGAGGTTTCACCAGAGGCCCTGAAAATGGTATTTCCCAGCGTTCTTCAGTCAACTCTCACAACTGGTTTGGCTTAATTTCTAATTTTGAAACCATACTTACAGACAGGTTAACTCTTGATTTTGGTATCGATTTAAGAACATACACCGGTTTTCACTATAGAAGATTGGTAGACCTCATGGGCGCCGATGTTTATGTGGATAGCGATAATATCAATGATCCTTATAGATTTTTATCAAAGACCTACGCTCCGACAATCAGTAATAGCTTAAATGTTTTTAAAAGTATAGATGACGAAGAGAAAGTAGATTACTATAATGAAGGTAAAGTGGGCTGGTATGGTTTTTTTGGACAATTGGAATATGATCTTGACGACGTGACAGTATTTTTGCAAGGTTCACTATCCAATCAATCATTTCAGCGTATAGACCACTTCAATTATCTTGACAGTGACCCATTACAGGAATCAGATACCGAAAATCTTCTTGGCGGAAATGTTAAAGGAGGCATCAACTGGAACATTGATGAGCACCATAATCTTTTTGCTAACGGTGGCTACTATTCCAAGCAGCCGCTTTTTGATGCTGTATTCCCAAGTTTTGTTTCCAATGATATCAATGCAAATCTTGAAAATGAAGAAATCATAGGTACGGAAATAGGTTACGGATTCCGAACAAATGGTTTCAGGGCCAACGTTAACGCTTATAGAACGAGTTGGGCAAATCGTTTTGAAAGCACAAGTGCGACATTTAACGCTGGTGAGGATAATGAGATCAGAGGTACCGCAAATATTCAGGGTATTACCCAAATACACTACGGTGTAGAAGTTGATTTTACCGCACGAGCTACAGATCGTCTAGGTATTAACGGTATGCTCTCTGTGGGTGACTGGAAATACAAGGATGATGTTACCGCAACGTATTTTGACGCCAGTAATCAACCTATCTCAGTTAATGGCCAGCCACAGTCCAAAACTTTAGCCCTTGATGGTGTAAAAGTGGGTGACGCTCCGCAATTTACAGCCAGCATAGGCGCTGATTACAGGATTTACAAGACGCTTTCCATAGATGCAAATTACCGAGCTGTGGATAACCTTTATGCAGATTTTGATGCCACAGATGTACCAGAACAAGGAGCACTTAAACTTCCTTCTTTTGGTCTTTTTGATGCAGGTTTATCTTTTAACCTGCCTTTCTTGGACAAGAACATGAGCTTCCGTTTTAACATGAACAATGTTTTTGATAAAACATACATCTCAGAATCTGACACTAACATTTTTGCCGATGCCGGTGACCCTACTTACGATGGGATTTCTACTAGTAACCGCGTATATTTTGGTTTTGGGAGAACATGGAACGCTAGTTTCCGTTTCAACTTCTAAAAAAGAGTATACACTATAATTTAAAACAATCATTTTCAATCAAACCCTTCCGTAAGCGGAAGGGTTTTTTGCTTTTAAAAAAGTTATCTTTGAACTTCATTAAAAAAGTATTCTATGTATCCATACGTACAGTTTGTGCATTCCTACTGGGCTTATCTCGTACTGCTCATGTTAATAGTAACAACCGTAAACAGCCTGGTCAGTTATTTTAGCGATAAAGAATATGGTGCGCGCGATATGCGCCTGGCACTTTTCACCCTTATTGTGACCCACATACAGCTTTTAATAGGTATAGTCCTATATTTTGTTTCGCCACTTGGTGCAAAAGCAATAGCGTCAGAAGGTATGAGCGCGGCGATGAAAGATCCTTCCATACGTCTATATGTCGTAGAACATCCCATAGGTATGATTCTCGCAGTAGTTTTTATAACTGTAGGATATAGCCGTCACAAAAAGAAATTGACCTCTAGACCTAAGTTCAAGCAACTTGCTATTTTCTACACGCTTGCACTTATAGCAATGCTCGCCATGATACCTTGGGCCAATTGGTTTTAGGCTTTGTTCAAACAACCTATACATTTTGACTTGTTCTTTTGTGCATTAACTTCGTTGAAAAGCCTCGATTTAGCTAAGGCTATAGCTGCATTTTTCGCCTCGTTACTGCACAAAATATCATTGCCAATTACTTATATTTTATTACTGAATAAAGCCTATTGTCCAGATTTTATTTTGAAAATTATATATATCTCCGTATAAATTCATTTTACATGAAAATGATCTGGCGCTATCCGCCAACTAAACAATGAAGATAATGATCCGGAAACATCTAAAAATCACCCTTTTTACACTGATTTTAGCCAGTTTTAGCGGATTTTCTCAAGAAGCAAAAAAACTGGTCTGGGAAGAAAATTTTGAAGGAAACGCGCTAAATACCAAGAACTGGAACTACGAGATAGGCGATGGTTGCCCAAATCTTTGTGGTTTTGGCAATAACGAGCGCCAGTTCTATAAAAAAGAAAATACTATTGTAGAAGATGGTAATATGGTCATTAAAGCTGAAAAAGTAGGCGGTGCCTACTACAGCGGGAAGATCAGTACCAAAGACAAACGCGAATTCAAATACGGAACCTTTGTGATTCGAGCTAAAGTTCCCAGCGGTAAAGGTATCTGGCCTGCAATCTGGATGCTGGGCACCAAAATTGATAAAGTGGGATGGCCCGCCTGCGGCGAAATTGACATTATGGAATTTGTGGGCAGACAGCCTGATACCGTGCACACCAGTTTGCATAGCCCTTCTCACTACGGCGCTACCGCCAGTACGCAGGTAACACCGGTAAAAAATATTACCGATGCCTTTCATGTATTTCAAATAGATTGGGATGAAAACGCGATCGTTTTTTCAATAGATGATCAGAAAGTCTTCACGTACGCACCAGACGAAAAAGATGATAAAAACTACCCATTTCGGCATCCATTTTATTTTCTCCTGAATATGGCCGTGGGCGGAAACTTTGGCGGTCCCGAAGTTGATGATTCCATTTTTCCCAGAACATATTATATAGATTACGTCAAGGTATATCAATGATTATTTGACCT
>JBBSPH010000258.1:0-4007 GCA_038258985.1 Flavobacteriales bacterium | reverse complement strand
TTGTAGTGGTCCACTTGCGGGCAGACTTTACTAATCCGGTCTTTACCGTCGTCGGTCACGCAATATATTGCTGCTTGTTTGATGACTTTATCAAACTCAATATCTTTTAAGGTCTTCTTAGAAATATAGCTCATGTAGACAACAAAAATACAGCGGCTACGGTAGTTAGACCTAGCGATTATTTCTTTTTTAACTGCATGATCACAACTATAGATTTAATCCAATACTTTATTGCTATCTACTTGACGATTTGGCTCGCCATGGCTAATTTTACGGGAAACGAATCATTATGACAATTAAGATTGAGCAGAGTTGGAAGGAAATGTTACGGGAGGAGTTTAGTCAAGAGTACTTCGAGACATTGATTGATTTTGTAAAAATGGAATACCAGCGTACCACGTGTTACCCGCCGGGCAGTAAGATTTTTGCAGCATTTGATCGAACACCATTTGAGAAGGTAAAGGTCGTGATTCTAGGCCAGGATCCATACCACGGTGCGGGACAGGCTAATGGGCTATGCTTTTCAGTCGCAGATGGTATTCCACAACCGCCATCTCTTACCAATATATTCCGCGAGCAGAATCAAGACATTGACTTGAAATTACCTTACCCAAAATCTGGGAATCTTGAGCGTTGGGCAGACCAAGGTGTCTTATTGTTAAACGCAACCCTAACTGTAGAGCAGGGTAAGGCTGGTAGGCATCAGAAAAAAGGCTGGGAGCGATTTACGGATAAGGTAATTGAAACTCTCGCCGCAGAGCGGGAAGAAATCGTCTTTATGTTGTGGGGTAGTTTTGCCAAAAGCAAATTGAAGTTGATCAATGAGAAAAAACATTTTGTTTTAACAAGCGGCCATCCATCACCATTGAGTGCAAACCGAGGTTATTGGTTCGGCAATCAACATTTTTCAAGAGCAAACCGTTATTTGCAAGAGCGTGGAAAAGAGCCAATACAATGGTAGTGCTTACTCCTCCTCATCTGGCGCAGGCAATTGGTGGATAAGTTTTTCCAACGTGATTTCTTCTTTTGAAATCCCTACGGCTAGAAATTGCTTATTGATCTTTGCAACAGTTTTGGCATTGAGTTGTTGATCAGTAAATTCAGTGCGCAGTAACCATTGTTGCACATCGCCTACTTGCAAGTTGTAATGTGAAGCTATAGTACGGTCTATACTCGGAATATCCTTAAAATCAGTAGAATACATATTTATAACCTGGAGCATTTTAACTAAGGCATCCTGCTTACTCGCAATGCATTCCTCCGTTGCGGCGATGACAAAACTAGGCCAGGGGGTAGCTATGGTTTCCAGGCGTTTAAATATTTCTTGATCCACCAGCGGCTGCGTCATATACCGTTCCCAGAGAAACAGCGATGCACTCCCATTGCTCAATGATTCGACAGCTCCATCGATGGTGTTGACCAGATCAAACTTTAGGGTTTCTGGATTCCAATCGTGCCGTTTTGCTAGCAGATAACTCATTAAATGTGATCCACTTCCATACCTACTAATTGCGATTACAGGATCGATAAGTTGAGCGGTATCTTCAGCGATCAATTGTGCTGGAGCATGAACTCCCCATAGCAATGGCGATTGCACGTAGACCTGAATAATCTTGGAAGGGTTGCCTGACATGATTTCCTTGACTATACCATCAGTGAGAATACAGGCCACATCCAGCTCACTATCGCGCAAAGACTGGCTCATTTTTCCAGTTCCTTCTGGGACGTCTTGCCAAACTAAATTTATGTTCGCTTTCGCGAAAGCGTCATCTTCCAACGCCAGGTGCCAAGGTAGGTTGAAATGTTCTGGTACGCCGCCTATGTTAATCGTGGTCATGGAAGTAATTTATGATGCATTATGTTTTTTCTTCAAATAGGAGTAAAGGGCTTGCTGTGATCTAACGGCAACAGAGTTAGTTTGCGAAACAAACGTATTGTCCTCTCCAACAGTGTGTCTACGAGCCTTGACATTATCCTTTAATTGAAGCTCAAGAATATCATTCAATTCATTAAAAATGCTCTTGTCATAAATAGGTGTCAAAACCTCAATGCGTCGATCTAGATTGCGTGACATCCAGTCTGCGCTGCCCATGAAAAGTAACGGGTCACCATTATTATGAAATCTGTAAATACGGCCATGTTCAAGAAACCTATCGACTATAGAAGTAATCTCAATATTATCACTGATGTCTTTTAAGCCAGGCACCAAACAGGAAAATCCTCGAACGATCAGTCTGATTTTAACACCTGCCTGACTTGCTTCATATAAAAGGTTGATCATGTCACGATCTTCCAGTTGATTCATTTTTGCAGTAATACGCGCTGTATGGCCAGCTCTGGCATTTTCAATTTCTTGCCGAATCAATAGTTCAAAAGTCCGTCTGGTGCTAAACGGCGAAATCAGTAAATGTTTCGCACGTGGGATGATTAGATCACCTTCTAGAACTTTAAACACGCGGGAAAGATCCTTTGTGATGCCTTTGTGAGCGGTAAATAATCCATGGTCGCAATAGATTTTAGAGGTCTTGGCATTGAAGTTACCGGTGCCTATGTAAGCGTACTTGCGGTTTTTGCCATTTTCTTTTCTGCTAACCAATAGCACCTTGCTATGAACCTTAATTCTGGGATAACTGTAAATAACCTTAGCGCCGTTTTCTTCAAATATTCTACCCCATTTAATATTATTCTCCTCATCAAATCGTGCTTTTGCCTCAACGAAAACAGTGACTTTCTTCCCATTTTTCAAAGCGGTGAGCAGTGAATCAGTGAGGGCACTTTCATCCGCAACCCGGTAGAGACTGATTTTTATATGAGCAACCCGTTCATCTTGAGCGCTTTGGTCAATAAATCGCTGCACATAGTCAAAGGACATAAAAGGAAAATGAACTATATGGTCCGCATTTCTAATGGTGTCAAAATAATTACTACCATGAAGAGCTGAATGCTCAATTGTTTCAATTTCAGGTGCTTTGAGATCTGGATTATTGGTAGGATCAGGGAACCCAAAAAAGTCATCAAAGTTGTGATAGGTGCCACCGGAAACCATGTCGATCTTTCCTAGACCTAAACTTTTCCTTACGTTCTTGCGCACATCCTTAGGCATACGCTCATCATACAAAAACCGTGTAGGTTGTCCATCTGTGCGTTGCTGCAAGGATTCATAAATCTTATCTGCAAGTTCACCGTCCATATCCTGATCTAGGTAAAGCTCTGCATCCCGAGAAAGTTTTACGGCGTAAGAATCTGTGACCTGTTCTTCCGCAAACAGTTTATCTAGTTGCAATTTGATAATGTCATCCAGGAAACATAAATAATGATCATCTCCTTTTTGGGCAATAGAGATAAAGCGCTGATGCTCTTGTGATGGTATGGTTACAATTCCATATTTCTCGTTGTTTGCAAAGGTTACCAGTAAATAAATGTGCTGGTTGTTCAAGAATATATCGCTGGACTTGCTGGCATCCACATACTTATAATCAACTAGATCCTTTAGGTGATGATCAAAATAACTCGCGGCAGCCGCAAAGAACTCATGTTTTAACCTATGTTGGTCCAGAAGATGAATTTTGTTTGCAGCAAGGCTGGGGACTATGTTTTCAAAAAATATCTCGCCCAGCTTAAGTTGTTGCTCGCCAACCTTAACTAATAGTTGTTTCACAAATTTGGAAGGTCTCAACGCGAGCTTCTTGCGCAGGCTCTGATCCACCCGCTTGAATTGCCGCAGGTGGGAGACACGTACCCTAAAAGACTCATCGAGATTAGATGAAAATATCGCGATAAACTTTAGGCGCTCATACAGCGGGTTTGTCTCATCTGCTGCTTCTTGTAGCACACGGTCGTTGAAAGAAAGCCAATTAATATCGCGATGCTGATAGGGGTATTTATCCTTATTTTCCATGTTGTGGTGAAGACCAATGCTTATGAATCAATCGCTGCGATTCGATCAAGAGTGAATCGTATCAAACGATCCACCGTTTTTTCTGGGTTTTTTGAAAACTCTCCAGTCG
>JBBSPH010000257.1:0-4045 GCA_038258985.1 Flavobacteriales bacterium | reverse complement strand
TGAATATATTATTGATGTTACCTCCAGAACCTATTAGTTCGATGCGTCGGTATGGTTTGCAAACCTGCTTTACCCACTGCTCTGCCTCTACCCACAATTCGCTCTTTACTACGTCGTGAAGTAAACGTACGGTCCCAATTTTAAAAGATTTTGATTCCACGGCATTACCGTTTGCGAACAATGTAAACTCTGTACTCCCACCACCAACATCGACATAAAGATAAACCTTGTTCTCGTCGATGATGTCATGTAGATCTGTCATTGCGATCATTGCAGCCTCATGTGAGCCGTCAATGATTTCTATTGCGATTCCCGTTTGTTTTTTAATAACCTTTACAACCTGTTCGCCATTTTTTGCATCCCGCATCGCGCTGGTAGCATAGGCTTTATAGTCGACGATTTCATGGACATCCATAAGGTTTTTGTACGACTTCATGGTTTTGACCATGCGGTCAATATTATAATCTGAGATATCACCCTTGATAAATACATCTTGACCCAGTCGAATAGGCAACCTTATAAGGCTAGTCTTCTTGAAAACTGGAGCTAGATCATCAAATGTGTTGACGGTCGCAACTAGCAATCGTATCGCATTTGACCCTAT
Organism: Flavobacteriales bacterium; assembly: GCA_038258985.1. Classification (GTDB taxonomy): domain Bacteria; phylum Bacteroidota; class Bacteroidia; order Flavobacteriales; family Flavobacteriaceae; genus Nonlabens. Next base: position 3,441 of record JBBSPH010000257.1, on the reverse strand, counting down.
ATCTATCGCTCCATATTTCTCTGTTTTAAAAGCCATTAACGTTTAATTTGTTGTTGATAATATTGGTAAGTGGTATACTGCGACCTGATTTTAGGCTGGTCGTTTTTAACATACTCATTGGACTGAACTTCGTCGATGATTCTTGCCTTGACATTGTCATTCCAGCATATGTCAAGTGTTTCCAAAATTTCCTTCTTTATATCCTCATCATAAATGGGACATGCTATTTCCACACGGCTATCCAGATTGCGCTGCATAAAGTCTGCACTGGAAATGTAAAGGGCTGTATCTCCATTATTATGAAAGTAATAGACTCTAGGATGCTCTAAGTAACGGTCAACAATACTTATCGCACGTATATTCTCACTCATTCCCTTGACACCTGGAATTAGGCAACAAATACCGCGTATAATCAATTCTATTTTGACTCCAGCTTGTGAAGCTTGATAAAATAAATCGATCATCTTAAAATCAGAAAATGAATTTAATTTCAGGCGTATTAGAGCTGTTTTTCCCGCTTTCGCGAAAGCGATCTCCCGACGAACCAACTGCTCAATCCTGATTCTTAGATCTGAAGGGCTTACTAACAGGTGTTTATATTTATATTGCCTATAGTTCACTTCAAAGAAATCGAAAACCTTTTCTACTTCTTTCAAGATCATCTTGTCGGCGGTAAAAAGAGTGTAATCTGTATAAATACCTGCGGTGGATTCATTAAAGTTTCCTGTAGACACAAATCCATATCGCTTGAGTCGATCGTCCTCGCGGCGTGTTATAACGCAGGCCTTGCAATGCACCTTTAATCCAGGTACGCCGAAAATCATTTGTATTCCCTCTTCCTGCATCAACTCTGCATAATTGATGTTGGCTTGTTCATCAAATCTTGCCTGCAACTCGATGGAGACAGTTACTGCCTTACCATTTTTGGCTGCATTGATGAGTGAACCTGCTATTTGCGAGACCTCAGCAAGACGGTAGATCGTGATTTTTATTTCCTCTACATTGGGATCTAATGCCGCTTCCCTTAAAAATTTTGTAGTATAGGCAAATGTGTGGTAGGGTGCATGCTGTAAAATGTCTTTCTGTGCAATGCGTTTGAGTAGGGAACCCTTTATAATTACATTATTAATGGGTAACGGCGTCCGTTGATCATATAATAGATCTTTACGTCCTAAACTTGGGAACTTTAAATAATCCCGACGATTATGGTACCGCCCACTTGGGATAATAGAATCCATATCATCGATCTCCAATTTACTCATGATCAAATCTATGGTGTCTGCATTTATCTCGCGATCAAACACAAAACGCACGGGATCACCATCCTTGCGATCGTAAACGCTGTCCCGTATTTTCTCGAGAAGACTTTTTTTCAAATCAAGGTCGATATCCAACTGTGCATCTAGCGTTACCTTGATCATGTGCGCCTCAATTTCTTGATAATCAAAGATGCTAAACAGGTAATGCATCCTGTGCCGTATTAAATCATCAATCAGTATCACATACTGTTTGCCATCCTCAAGATCTGGTAGGACTACAAAACGGTTAAGGTGTTTTGGTTTTTCAATAAGCGCGTGGCGTACATCACCATTTGAAAAGGTCATGCGCACAGCGAGATATCCCATACCATCCTGCAAGGGTGGGAATTGTGCTTTACCATCGATCATGATAACGCCTAGAGCCGGACTCACCTTTTCATTGAAATACTTGCGTATAAAATCTTCATGTTCCTTTAAAACCTCTTTTTCATCAACAATAATGATACTCTCTTTGGCCAATTCATTCTCAAGATCGTTCAAGATCTGAAAACTCAACGTTTGATCCTCAATCACAACTTTGTTGATCTCGTTCAACAAATCACTCGCTGAAATACCGCCAAGTGATTTCGTTGCATTTTTACCTGCACGATAAATACGCTGTATCGTCGCATACCGCACTTTAAAAAATTCATCGAGATTATTGGAAAAAATACCTAGAAAACGCAACCGTTCAATGAGTGGTACACTAGGGTCATTTGCCTCTTGTAAAACGCGAGCATTAAATTTGAGCCAGGATAGTTCTCTATTGAAGTAGCGTGGAGTCATTATAGGTTTTTAGGAAATAAATGAAATACGGTGGTACCCTTAACAATGTCTTTCCAGCTATTGCTGTCAAATTCAATGATCACCGTACCGGTAGTAGGAACATTAGAAAAATGCGTGCTACCCATTTTATTGACAAGCTCTGTCAAACCATGATTGTGGGAAACGATCATACACGTGGTAGCATCGTCAGCAAACTGTTTCACGATCTCTAAAAGCTCAAGGGAATCAAACGTATAAAGAGCACGTTTTAAACTTAAATTATGAAGCTCATAATCAACATATTCTGTCAGGATTGTTGCAGTTTGTAATGCTCTAGCCGCGGTGCTGGACCATATAACTTCTGGTTTATCGGGAAATTCTTTGAGCGACGCGCCTACCGTGTGTGCATCCTGAATACCTTTAAGGTTGAGCGGTCTGTCGTGGTCACGTACGTTAAATTCCCAGCTGGATTTACCATGGCGTACAAGTATCAATCGTCTTTTCATCAAGGTTGTAATCTTTTTAAATTCCATTTATCAGCTGCCTTTTCATACAGAATGCGGTCATGCATTCTATTGGGTCTACCCTGCCAAAATTCAAATGACACAGGAGTACATCTGTAACCACCCCAGAATTCAGGTAAGGGTACTTCGTCATCATCAAATCGAGCGGTGACCTCATCCAACTGAGCATCAAGTTGTTCCCTAGAGGATACTGCTGCGCTTTGGTTACTTGCCCAGGCTCCCAGTTGACTTCCTCGAGGACGACTGTGAAAATAGGATGCTGATTTTTCTCGATCCACTTTTTCCACATGCGTCTTGATAATGACTTGACGTTCTAGACTAGGCCAGAAAAAGTGGATACATATCTTTGGATATTTATCTATTCCTTCCGCTTTCTCCGAAGAATAATTTGAATAAAAGATAAAGCTGTTATCGACAATTTCTTTCAAGAGAACGATGCGTGATTTTGGAAATCCATCCGTCCCTATCGTGGAAATACTCATGGCATTTGGCTCCTCAATAGCTTCATCTGCTTCAGCAGCTGCAAACCAGGTGGAAAAGGTTTGGAAGGGATCAATACTCAGTTTTGATTCCAGTAGAGCGTCACGCTCGTATGATTTTCTGGAGTCTTGGAGGTTTTTCTGCATCACCATAATTTACACGCAATTTAAGTATTTGGTATTAGATCATTGCAGGTATAACAAAGCTTTTACATAGAGTAATTGAGGTAGAATGTGATGGTTTTTTTGCTTTCGCGAAAGCAAAAATGAAATCATTTAAAGAAATAAATTGTATAGCTCATCTATTGGTACCATAGAAAATTGATAGATAAAAAATTGAAAAGAAAAACCCGTTAAACATTGTTTAACGTGTTT
>JBBSPH010000256.1:0-4066 GCA_038258985.1 Flavobacteriales bacterium | reverse complement strand
GGATCCAGTCGTGCTGCAACAAATGCTGGGATGATTCCCGCAATAAGACCTATAACAGCAGATATACTGGTGCCTAGAATAACGTTTTTCATGGAAAGAATAAAGGTAAAATCCTCAACAAAAAGGTTTGCCAGTACAGTCGTTAACCACACAAAAAACAACCCGAATAGGCCACCAAATAAGGCAAGTATTATAGATTCAAACAAAAACTGGGACAGTATAAAGCGACTTTTTGCGCCGAGTGATTTTTGAATACCGATTAAGTTAGTTCGTTCCTTAACGCTCACAAACATGATGTTTGCAATCCCGAAGCCACCTACCAGCATAGAAAATCCTGAGATGATAATCCCTATCAATGTCATAACACCAGTGACTTGATCAAGAAAGTCAGCAAATCCTTTTAGAGGATTTATAAAAAAGGTGCTTAAGTCATCACCCTTCAAACCTCTAGAACTGCGCAATCGTTGGGCAACTATCGCCATGAATTCGTCTAGGTCTGTCCCTGGCTTAGGTTTCATGATAAGTGCCGTGGTCGTATTTTTATTCGTATCGCTGTAGATGCGACGTATAAAATTCACAGGAACATAGGCGGACTCATCTTTGCTAGGACCGAAGGCTCCTGCACCCTCTTTTTGCAAGACACCTATCACGGTAAATTTATTGCCGTACAGACGTACACGTTTACCTATGGGATCGACATTATCAAATAAGCTTTGGGCGATTTCATAACCCAGCACGATCACTGGAGACCCACTAGCATCTTCTGATTCATTAAAGAACCGCCCATCTTCTAATTTGAGATTTTCCAAATCATACACATCACTGGTATGTGGCTGTATACCTACCCCTGTAACAGTATTTTCCTCAAACTTTATGTTTTCTGGCGACGTAAAAAAGGTATAGGTAATGGCATCAAGATCTGGGACACTGCGTTGTAACATCTGGTATTCCTCATAACTCACATTTGGAAAATCCTGATATTGATATGGTTCCAGCTCCGTTGGTCCGAAGGATACTTTTAGGACATAAATGGTTGACATGTCCAGCGAACTCAAACCATCCTTGATCTCGCTCTCGAGTGAGTCTATGGCGGCAAGAACACCTATGATTGCAAAAATCCCGATAGTTACTCCTAGAAGCGAAAGAAATGTTCTTAACAGGTTAGTACGCAATGCATTGAGTGCAAAGAAGAAGCTCTCCTTAAGTACTCTTAAATAAATTAGCATACGTACTCGGTTTATGGAATTTGACTTGGATTTCAATGGTTAGACAAAAGGTTTTTGGATATGTTACAATTCAATTGGATTAATCTTTTCTTCCTGTTGAATGTAAGCTTCATTGTTGAACAATGGTGTAAAACCAGTTGTAGCTTCTATTCCCAAAACTATATAATCGCAGACCGTTACCTTATTTTTGCACTTTTCTAAATTTATCCCGTACGACCAAATGAGTAAAATCAAAGCACAAAGCGCCTTAATATCCGTATTTCATAAGGATGGACTTGAACCCGTTGTAAAAAAAATGCACGAGCTAGGAATCACGATTTACTCTACCGGTGGTACTGAAAAATTTATTAAAGATCTTGGTATTCCTGTTGTTCCAGTGGAAGATGTGACGAGTTACCCTTCCATTTTGGGTGGTCGTGTTAAAACATTGCACCCTAAAATTTTTGGTGGGATTTTGAACAGACGCGATAACGAGACAGATGCAGTGCAGATTCAAGAATACGACATCCCACAAATTGATATCGTGATCGTTGATCTTTATCCATTTGAGGACACTGTAGCGAGCGGCGCAGCCGAGCAGGATATCATTGAAAAAATTGACATAGGTGGCATTTCCCTGATCCGGGCAGCGGCAAAAAATTACAAAGACACCCTTTGCGTGGCGACCATGCAGGATTATGATGAATTGTTGCAGGTGTTGGAAGCAGACAATGGTAATACCACACTAGAGCAGCGCAAGAAATTTGCTACAACGGCTTTTGATATTTCTTCCCATTACGATTCTGCTATCTATACTTATTTCTCTGGTCATGCAGACGATACATCGCTCAAAGTGAGCGAGCAGCACGTAATGCCCTTACGATATGGGGAAAACCCTCACCAACGTGGGTGGTTCTACGGTGATTTTAACCAGATGTTCAAAAAATTACACGGTAAGGAATTGAGTTATAACAACTTACTTGATGTGGATGCAGCAGTCAATTTGATGAGTGAGTTTGTGGACGACCAACCCACATTTGCCATTTTCAAACACAATAATGCTTGTGGTGTGGCTCAACGCCATACGGTTCACCAGGCTTATGTGGATGCGCTAGCGGGAGATCCGGTATCTGCTTTCGGCGGTATCTTGATTTCAAACGTAGCCATCGATGTGCCTACTGCAGAGAAAATTAACGAATTATTCTGCGAGGTGGTGATTGCGCCATCGTTTGGAGAAGCGGCACTAGAAATCCTCAAAGGCAAGAAAAACCGTATCATGCTGGAATTTGTAGAGGGTGCGCTTTCGCGAAAGCGAAATACCAACAAGCTTGAGGTAAGGGCATCGTTAAACGGTTATTTGGTGCAGGATGCAAATCTAAAAACCGATACCAAAGAGAATTTTACAGACGCTACAGACAAAAAACCAACCGCAGAAGAAGTAGACGATCTACTCTTTGCTTCCAAAATATGCAAGCATACCAAGTCAAATACTATTGTTCTTGCTAAAGGGAAGCAGTTGTGCGCCAGTGGTACAGGACAAACTTCCCGAGTTGATGCGCTTAATCAGGCAATTCACAAGGCGCAATCCTTCAAATTTGATCTGGATGGGGCAGTGATGGCAAGTGATGCTTTTTTTCCATTCCCAGATTGTGTAGAAATAGCTGATAACGCGGGAATCAAAGCGGTGATACAGCCGGGAGGATCTATCAAGGATCAACTTTCTATTGATTATTGCAATAAAAACGATATTGCTATGGTTTTTACGGGTACAAGACACTTTAAACACTAGAATTGTCATAGTTTTGCAAAGCCATACTAAATAACGTTTTTCCTCTGAATTCTTATGGGATTTTTTGATTTTCTTACAGAAGATATTGCCATCGATCTAGGTACGGCAAATACATTAATCGTCCACAACGGCAAGGTTGTCGTTGATAGTCCCTCCATAGTGGCAAGGGATCGAACAACCGGGAAAATTATAGCCGTGGGTAAGGAAGCCGCAATGATGCAAGGCAAAACCCATGAAAACATCAAGACCATTCGTCCATTAAAAGACGGCGTTATTGCAGATTTTGATGCCAGTGAAAAAATGATCTCCATGTTTATAAGGGAGATTCCAGCACTTAAGAAAAAATGGTTCACACCGTCGCTGCGCATGGTTATCTGTATTCCTTCTGGTATTACAGAGGTTGAGATGAGAGCGGTAAAGGATAGTGCAGAGCGCGTAAATGGTAAGGAGGTTTACTTGATTCATGAGCCTATGGCTGCTGCTATAGGAATAGGAATCGACATCATGCAACCGAAAGGGAACATGATCGTGGATATAGGTGGTGGAACTACTGAAATTGCCGTCATTGCTCTAGGTGGAATCGTTTGTGATAAATCGGTCAAGATTGCTGGTGATGTTTTCACTAACGATATCGTGTACTACATGCGTACGCAACACAACCTTTATGTGGGTGAGCGTACTGCTGAAAAGATAAAAATTCAAATAGGTGCAGCAACCGAAGATCTAGAGGTGCCACCAGACGAGATGAACGTTCAAGGACGCGATCTATTGACCGGGAAGCCTAAAGAAGTGAAAATTGGGTACCGTGAGATAGCCAAGGCGCTTGACAAGTCTATATTACGTGTAGAAGACGCTGTTATGGAGACCTTGTCTCAAACACCGCCAGAATTGGCTGCGGATATTTACAATACGGGAATCTACCTTGCTGGTGGAGGCTCAATGTTACGAGGTCTTGATAAACGCCTTTCTCAAAAAACTGATCTTCCCGTGTACATTGCAGAAGATCCATTGCGAGCAGTTGTACGTGGTACAGGATTGACGCTTAAAAACTTAGAGAAATACAAGAGCGTAT
>JBBSPH010000255.1:0-4118 GCA_038258985.1 Flavobacteriales bacterium | reverse complement strand
CTGCTGAAAAACCACCAGCGTTCCCACAATGAGAAATACGGCGATACCAAATTGAAACACAACTAGCATGCTTCTAATGTTCCACTTGCTGGAGCTTTTAGATCCATTCCCTTTCAAAGTATCTACTGGCAAAAATCTGGAGATTACAAAAGCAGGGTAACTACCGGAAAGCAATCCCAGCAGGATGGTCACACCAAGTAGTAAAACATAAAACAACGGACTTGAAAACGGAATCGCAATAGATCTACCAGCCAGGTCATTGAAATATGGTATCGCAATCACTGCTACAATCACCGCTAAAACCATTGCCGCAAACGTGACCAATCCGGATTCGGTTAGAAATTGGATGATCAGTTGGCCTCTGTTGGAGCCCAGGGTTTTCCGTATGCCTACTTCTTTGGCTCGTTTTAGGGAATGTGCGGTAGACAGGTTCATGAAATTCACGCAAGCCAAGAGGATAAGAAAGAATCCTATAAAGGATAAAATATAGATGGTCTGCATGTTCCCAGATTCATTCATCTCGTTTTGATTGCTAGAATTCAGGTGGATATCCCTCAACGCGATGGTGTGGTAGCGCATGTAATTACCTGAAGCGGCAAAGGATTCTGCCGTCATTCCAGGGAATGTACGTTGCGCCCAGGGCATCACATATTTTTCCAAAAGTCCATCCAGCTTTCCCTGGAATTTTTCTAGGTCTGTGCCTGGAGCCAGCTTTATAAACGTGAAATAATTGTTGCTGCCCCAGATATCTTCCCGGGAGGCCACATTTCCTGCCATGGCCATAAAAACCGTGTAGTCCTTTAAAAAGGAATTTTTCGCAGGATCTTCCATCACGCCTGTGACTACATAAGTAATGTCATTATTAAGCAACATTGTTTTGCCTACGACATCAATCGTGTCAAAATGATTCAATGCAGCGCTGCGGGTTAGTACCAGCATATTGGCTTCTTTCAGCGCGGTTTGCACATTCCCATCAATCAACTCCATGCCGAACATTTTAAAAAAAGTGGAATCTGCATAGGTGGTTTGCAGTTCCTTGATATTTGTTTTTTTATCTGTACTTCTCAAAAGGTTACTGCCTTGGGACCTGAATCGGGTAGAAAGTTCAACCTCTGGAAAGTCAGAGCGCACCACGCCGGCGAGCGGTGGCGCGGTTTCGGCACTTTTGACCTCAATACCGCCAAATTTGATGTCCATATCAATCCTATGTATCCGGTCAGCATCGACAAACATCCTATCGTGATGGAGCTCTTCATAAATGTATAGCGCAATCAGTAAGCCACCCGCCATTCCTATAGCAAGTCCCAGAGTATTGATGAGCGTGAAAAAGGGCTGATTTTTCAGGCTTCTTGCGGCAATCTTGATATAGTTTTTGAACATGGTAGTTGGTTTTAAATGGGTTGGTTATTTCGCTTTCGCGAAAGCGAAATAAATATGGGTATCATTATTTCACTCAGACCTCAAACTATTCACAGGATTTGCAATCGCAGCCTTGATAGCCTGAAAACTGACCGTGACTAGCGCAATAATTAGCGCCATGGCGGCAGCGATAAAAAAGATCCAATAGTTGATGTCGATGCGATACGCAAAATCCTGCAACCAGTTTTCCATCAAGAAATATCCCAGCGGTATCGCGATCACTACCGCGATCAAAACCAGCTTCACAAAGTCAGCCGATAGTAATTTGACGATATTCGTAACGCTGGATCCCAGTACTTTACGCACACCTATTTCCTTTCTGCGCTGCTCTGCCGTGTAAGCTGATAACCCAAAAAGTCCCAAACAAGAAATGATCACTGCAAGCAGGGCAAAGATTTGGGAGAGCTTGCCGACAAGGTTTTCGCTTTGAAATTTTGCATTAAATCCGGTGTCCACAAATTCATATTCCAACGGGAATGCAGGATTATAGGTTCCCAAAACAGATTCCACGATTCCCAATGCACTAGTAAGGTCTGCCATGGGATCAAGCCTGACGTATAAATACCTCGCATCTTCCATATGATTGAGAAAAAGGACAGGATCACTGGTGCCATACATGTCGCCATACAGGTAATCGTCGGCAACGCCTATGACGGTGTAGGTATCTTCCCAGCGGTTGATGGTCTTACCAACCGCGCTTCCAGTTCCCATCAATTTTGCAAATGTCTCGCTGATGATCACGCTGGTGCTGTCTTGTGCAGCGTTGCTGCTAAATCCACGACCTTCGTTGATTTTTATTCCAGCGGTCTCAAAAAATCCGGGACTTATGTTTCTATAGGAAATTAGAATGTCTTCTGTGTCATTCCCACCTTGCCATGTCAATCCAGAACCGTTGTTGCCGCCATTTAATATCTGTGAATTACTTAGCGCAATATTTTTTACGGTGCCGGTCGCTATCAAATCCTGTTGGATAGGAGTGAAGTTCTTGACAATATCGCCGTTTACAGGAATGCGCACCAGATTTTCCTTGTTGTAGCCCAGTTCCCTGCTTTTGACATGCTGGACTTGCTGGTAAACCGTAAATGTGCTGATGATAAATACGATGGAAATCGCAAACTGGCCAATAACCAATCCTTTTCTAATTAAGCTAGCGCTTCCAGAGGAAGTCCTAACGCCTTTTAGTACCTCTACTGGTTTAAAGGAAGACAGATAAAATGCAGGATAGATTCCAGCAAGTATTCCCAATGTCAGGGTAATTGCCAGCAATCCTACAATATGCAGTGGATTGTCCCAGCCCATGGTCAACTGCTTTTCAATCAGCAAATTGAACTGCGGCAATAATGCCGCGATCAAGGCGATGCTTATGATTCCCGCAATCATGGTGGTCATTACAGCCTCGGTAATAAATTGGCTGATCAAGCTACGCTTGTCAGATCCCAAAGCCTTGCGCACGCCCACCTCACTGGCGCGTTTCTCGCTGCGCGCTGTTGCCAGGTTCATAAAGTTGATGCTAGCAATCAACAGGATAAAGAGCGCGATAATGGTAAACAAATTGACATACTGAATGCGACCACCAGCCTGCTCGCCATTTTCAAACGTATTGCGCAAATGCCAGTCTTTCATGGCATGTAGGAAGAAAACAGTATCGTCCTCTTCAAACTTATTCATCACAAAATTGCGGACGCCTTGATCTACCGTTTCAAAATTTGCGGTAGGTGATAGTTTTACAAATGTGGTGGCAAAATTGGATCCGTACTCCTGTGTAAATGGATTGGCAACGGTAAAATTTCTAAACTGGATCAGGCATTCAAATCCAAAGGTCACATTGTTGGGCAGGTCTTCCACCACACCGGTTACCTTAAAATCATCGGTATTGTTGAGTTTGATGGTAGAGCCTAGTGCATGGACATCTTCACCAAAAAGCTGGTCTGCCATCGTCCGGGTAATCACGATGGACTTGACATCATTGAGCGCATTGCTTGCGTTGCCTTCGATAAAGTTAAATTTGAAAATATCCAGGTATTCAGGATCTACGTACCACCCAGATTTGTTGATGGATTTATCCTTAACATTCAATAAGAAATCGGCTTGCCATGATCTTGCCGAATGTTCAATCCCTGGAATATCTTTTTTGAGATCTGCCGCTAGCGGTCCGGGCGTCGCCTGGGTAAAGGTTCTCCATTGCCCATCATATTTCTGGTTGCTGGGAATGGTGTAGATCAACTCCGCATCTGCAAAGTTGGTGTTGTAACTCACTTCATCCTCCACCCATAAAAATATCAAGGCAGCACAAGTGATTCCTATGGCGAGTCCAAATATGTTCAGCGCGCTGTATCCTCTGCTTTTCCAAAGGTTTCTCCAGGCGATTTTGATATAGTTCTTGATCATGGTTTTTTAGTTTATGAGCTGTGAGTCTGTCAGTCTTTGAGCTTTGAGTTGTTGCCTATTTTTAAATTTCGATATTCGATATTCGATATTCGATATTCTTTCATCTTTCATCTTTCTTGTTTCTTCTTTTTCGCTTTCGCGAAAGCGAAAAATAAAGCGAACTAATTATTCATCTAATTGCATCAATCCGTCTTCAAGCTTTTGACCGGGTTTGCAATCGCGGCTTTAATTGTTTGTGCGCCAATGGTAAGTAGCGCCACAAAAAGTGTGACCGCAGCTGCAAAGGCAAATACCCAGTACGGAATGGCTAT
>JBBSPH010000254.1:0-4121 GCA_038258985.1 Flavobacteriales bacterium | reverse complement strand
TCATCGACACTCATAAGAATCTCAAAAGTACTCTTGTCTCCTACTAGAATATTTTGTGTTTTGAAACCTAAGGCGCTTACGACCAGCACCTCCTCGGCGGTGGCCTGGATGGTGAACTCACCTTGCAAACCAGTTACTGAGGCCCTACTGGTATTCAGCACTTGGATAACCGCACCCAGTATGGGTTCGAGGTCACTTGAGGAGGTCACTGTACCAGTAACTGCCTTTGTGGATTGCGCAAACGATATAGTTGGGAAAACAAATAGTAGCGCGAAAAATAGGATTTTTCTCATAATGTTTCATTCATAATGAACCTTACAAGATATTCCACAAAAATTCAAGTCGCATTACCTCGATAGAGGCTATAAACTTGGTACTTTTGCAATTCTTATAAGAGTTCGACTCTTGGATTAATTTTTACTCAAGGCACAGGTGGCAGCCTGTGCTTTACTTTTTAATATAGTCGTATAGGTATCTAAAATGGTGCTTCAAAACCCTTACGGCTTCCTCTTCGTTTTGATCAATTACCGCTTTTAAAATGGCTTCATGCTCGGTAATCAACATAGCAACTTCAGAACGGTCACAAATATGCTCTCCATTTAAATGAGCGATAAGATCAGGAACCAACAAACTCATCAAACTGTACAAAACGTTGTTTTGACTTGCTTTGACAAGCATTTCATGAAATCTAAAATCTTCTGCCATACAAGGCTCGAGATTTACCATGCGCTCTGCAAACTCGTTGTGAGCCATTTGCATATCTTCAATATCTGCTTCTGTGCGGCGTAATGCTGCGAGGCGTATGGAGTTTTCCTCTAGTATGATTCTAGTCTCTACCAGTGATTTGAAATCTGGCGCTTCCAACTCTAGAATATCTGACATCATCATGTTGACAGATGGATTTTGTATCCCGGTGACAACCGTACCACTTTTCGGTAGGGTTTTTACTAGTCCATAAAATTCCAATTTTTGAAGTGCGGTCATGACCTGATTACGACCAACACCTAATTTTTCGGATAGCTTGCGTTGTGAGGGCAATCGATCGCCTTTCTCAAATTGACGTGCAGATATCATGTTTTTGATATCATTAAACGTTTGATCATCCTTATCTATATCAAAGGATAATTCCTTTGTATTAATCTCTGCTCTTAAGCTGTTTTGAATCATAATTTAAATTGGTCGACCAATCTGGTGAACCAAATAAACAATGAAAGTTTCTTAATTGCAACTATTTTGTTAGGAAACCTTTAAGATTTTCGATAAACGCCTAAAATTCAGGCATGAAAGAAGATGAGGGAATTTACTTGTTTAAGGATTCGGCATTTTGGATTGCCGTTTTGATATCATTTGATAATCCTGAGTAATCTTTTTTGTTGATTTTGTCTTTATCAAACAACTGGCTGCCCATTCCCACGCAGTTGACTTTTGCATTGAACCACTCTCGCAATCCCTCGATTGTAGGCTCAACACCACCTGTAGGCATAATAGCGAGGGTTGGTAATACGGACGATACCGCTTTCGCGAAAGCGGAACCTATAACATTTGCAGGAAATATCTTGATCATTCCACAGCCTAGCGACTGTGCATCAAATGCTTCTTTGATAGTGGCGATACCGGGAATGTATGCTATCTGGTGCTTTGAACAATGAGCTGCAACGGTATCTACCAAGCAAGGAGAAACGACAAAGGTTGCTCCCGCATCAATAAATTTACTGGCAGTGGGTAAATCATAGATGGTACCTATACCTATTGCCAAACCTGGCCAGCGGGTAAGTTGGCCCATCAACTGTTTGAAAATAGCAAGGGCGTTTTCTCCACGATTGACAAACTCAAAAGTTCTAACTCCTCCCGTATATGCCGCATCCACCACTGCAACAGCAGTGTCCACATCGGCATGATAAAATACAGGTACAATTTTATGTTGGTCTGTTCTGGCAATAAATTCTTTGATCGTCATAGCTTATCTTAAAAGTCTTCCCACGTTATCACCTTCTACAAGATGCATTACTTCTTCTTTACTGCTTAAATTCACATCGCCAATAGTGGAATGTTTCAAGACTGATGCCGCTACGGCATACTCTACCGTTTGTTGGTCATCAAGATTTAAGAACCCATAAATTAGACCAGCCATGAATGCATCACCGCCACCTATACGATCCACGATATTTTTCATTTCATAGGTCTTGGAAGTGTATAGTTTGCCATCGCGGTAAAGAACTCCAGTCAATTCATTGCGGGATGCAGAATGCGCTTCTCGTATCGTCTTCGCAAAGGCCTTGACATTAGGGAATTCTTTCTGCACCAAATCACAGTTACTTTCCCAATTATCGTGTCGAATCCCGAGACAGTTTTCTAAGTCCACCCTACCACCGATGACATAATCGGTATGGCGAACCAACTCTGGCATTATATCTAGCGGTTGCTTGCCAAATTGCCACAGGTTCCTTCTATAATTGATGTCGCCACTCGTCTTGACATTGCGCTTTTTTGCTTCTTTCAAAGCTCGTAAAGTTACATCTGATGCTAACTGTGAGATTGCTGGGGTAATGCCGCTATAGTGAAACCAGTCCGCATTCTTGAATACTAATTCCCAATCGATCTCATCTTCCTGCAAGTATGCAAATGTGGTATCAAATCGATCATATACAATCCTGGATGGTCGTTGCATGGCACCACTTTCCAGAAAGTAAATCCCTAGTCTTCCATCTTTTAGGACCACACCCTCATCGCTCACATCGTTCATTTTAAGAAAACGCAATACGCGATCACCCAGATCATGTTTTGGTAAAGCGGTGATATGAGTATTTTTTAAACCCATATGGGTAAGGGATATACCAACGTTCGCCTCTGATCCACCGAAGTTCACATCAAAATTGACGGTTTGAAACAATCGCTTATAATTGGGCACGGTTAAACGCATAAGCACCTCGCCTAGGGTAACTACTTTCTGACTCATAAATACGGTTTATAGAATAGCAAACTTAATGGATTTATTGAAAGGTGAGGAATGAACCGCTTGACTTGCGTGAAATTAATTGCCATAAACTTGAAATTTTATACATCTTCCAGCGACCTATGTTGGCGTATATCAAGAAGAAATCTTTTGATAGCGCCTTATTACCGACTAATTTTGATTTTTATAAACTAACCTATGCCGTACCGAGTTTTTGAAGAGTATAATATCAAGGTAACTGATGATATTAAAGATAAATATAAAAGTGTTTTAGAAGATCTAGGAGAAGATGTTACTCGTGAAGGTTTGATCAAAACACCAGAAAGAGCTGCAAAAGCTATGCAGTTCCTAACTAGCGGTTATGATCAGGATCCTGCCGCAGTATTGAAAGGCGCTATGTTTGCAGAGGAATATAAAGATATGGTAATCATAAAGGATATTGAACTCTACTCCTTATGTGAGCACCACATGCTACCATTTTTTGGGCGGGCACATGTCGCCTACATTCCAAACGGCCACATTGTAGGACTTTCTAAAATTCCGAGAATTGTAGATATATTTTCACGACGCTTACAGGTTCAGGAACGATTGACGCATGACATTTTGGAATGTATCCATACTACGTTGAAGCCTCAAGGTGTTGCGGTGGTTATCGAGGCGTCCCATATGTGCATGATGATGCGAGGAGTGCAGAAACAAAATAGCTCTACAACCACTAGCGGTTTTAGAGGTCAGTTTGAAAAAGTTGAAACTAGAACAGAGTTTCTGAACTTAATCTCCAGCAACCTGCATTAAAAAAGGAATGCTTTTTGAATATAAAGTAGCCATTAACCTATAAAATTATGTTCAAAACCAAATCCTCCAAATTAATTTTCGGACTTCTGTTTGACCTTATGGGAATGGCTTCCTATCTCGTGCCTTTTATTGGTGAGTTTACTGATATCATGTGGGCACCAGTAGCAGGCTATCTCATGACTCAAGTATATCCCGGCAAGACTGGTAAAACATCTGGAGTACTTACGATGATTGAGGAGTTGATCCCTGGTCTCGATATTATTCCCACGTTTACCCTTACTTGGATTTATACTTATGTTGTTAAAAAGCAAGACACACTAAGTTCAGAGTCTAACACCATTGATGTCTAGGTGAACTCAATTAGATAGCTAGG